>JAISCG010000008.1 GCA_031265715.1 Holosporaceae bacterium
AAAGTATCGTACACTTAGGTCTATGATGAGAAATAGGTTATAGTTTATGCTTACCGTCAAAGAAGTCGAAGCGAAAGCCCGCATGCTCGAAGATCAGAATTATGAATTTAGGGCATTCTTAAAACGTAACGCTGATGCGGATGAATTAGACGAACAGTTCAAGCAACTCCACAACGAACTGTTTGCAAATTACGATTGCTGCAAGTGCTGCAACTGCTGCTGTGCATGTCACATAGTTGTTGAGGACAGCGAGATTGCTGCAATCGCGGAATCTGTCGGGCAGTCGACGGAAAGCTTTATCATAGAACACTTGACGAAAGGTGAAGAGGGTGAGTATCACCTGAAATCCAGCCCCTGCGAGTTTCTTGATGAAAGCGGACGGTGCAAAATCCAGCATTTCAAGCCGAATGTTTGCAAGAAGTATCCGCACACCGATCAGCCCAGGAGGTTGTCGAGTATGTATTCAATTATCGAATCAGCAAAGGTTTGCCCGGTGGTATTTGAGATCTTGGAGCGACTAAAAAAGCTTTACCGATTCGGTAACAAGCGGAAGAGGAATTGAAAAAACTAAAAAATCAGAGGGCACGGCAACTCCATGCTTATTTTCTCTAATTCACCGGTTTTACAAAATTTTGGCTTCTCTCATAATTTTCCATTTCTGCATCTGATGTCCAGCGTTTTTCTTTAATCAAAATTTCGCATTTCTTTTTCACCTTTTCCATATCCAAAGGAGGACGTTTTTTTGTCTTTGCATATGTATACTCAATGCCAACAAATTCTATATTTAATTTAGCTGTCGCTTCTTCAACAGATTTTATATTTTTCAAATGATCATCGATAAAAATTACTTTCTTAAATTTATATTGTGGAAGTTTGGTCAAAAATTCTTTTAAAATTTCTCCTTTAGGAACCCTACAGGTAAATATCATTCCATTTCCAAAGAACGGGATAAATTTTTTGCCTTTTGATTCTGTTCTTTTAAAATTTATCCGATTGAAATTTTTCCAAGATTGTTCGAAGTCAATTCCAAGTTTTTTTAATTTCAGATAACAAAGAGATTCGATAGATTTAATATCTGCAACTTTTCCATTGTAATTTGCCGTCAGCAACAAAGTCTTTATTCCTCTGGATTGGAGCACATTTATGAGCAAAGGCATTTTTGAATCTATCAGCTGCGTCTCAATTTTCCATAGAGCGGCACCGAGTTTTTCTTTCTCGTCTGGATTTTGCTTTTCAAAATACTTTTTGAACGATTCCATAATCGGCCTGACTGTTTCGTGAACGTCGGCGTGAAATGCTCTGTCTGCACTTTCCAAAATCACCCAATCCATATCAAAAATTACAAGTGTCTCGTTATCCGCTTTTGCAAATTCTTTTTCGATTGTGAGTTAAGGCTTGTTTCTTAAAGCACAACCGCACCAAAGAAACAAACCGAAACCCTCGAAATGATTTGAACAATCGGAGGGTACAACCGGAAGTTTCTGATGTCAAGCGGCGGTTGTATTTTTTTGGAGCGGGCCTGTCGAGTGAAGAGACGGGTTTATGGTTGAAGTTATTAACGGTTTGGATTCTAAGAGGAGGCTCTTTATCGTGTATTTGGTCAACAGACCCGAAGACTTTGTCAGGGTAACGATGCGGCAGTTGCACACTCTCATGGGATGCTGTGTTATGACCGTATGCAACATTGCTCGGGAACTCGAGAAAAAAGGGCTGATTATAAAAGAAAAACGAGACGTCTCATCCGGGGACCACACCATATCCTACAAGCTCGTGAACAAGGAAAAGGTATCGGAAATACTGAAAAACACACACATTACTCCTCCGCCGATACCGAAATCCAAAAACACGACTTGGCAGGATATGGTGAAAATCCGGGTCCGGATAACAAAACAAAAGGTTACGGTTACCGACAAATTGAGGAGATTTTTGGTGGCGGCGATGAAATTTAAATTTAAAACTTTGGAAAGATGGGAAGCATTTTGCAGATACGTGGCAGATTCGGTTTATCTGATGAGCGGAAAGTTTAAGTCCCTGATTCACCGCGTTATTAAATTTAAATTCATAAACAAATTTCTCGGGAAAGATGACTGTGAAGAAAAACGACGGTATCTCAGACGTATTGCCGCCGAAAAAGAGGTCAAAGAGCATCTGCAGCGCATTATTGAAACCAAAGCCGAGGACGAGCGGTGCATAGAGTTAAGAAAAAAGATTCTGGAGAAGTACGGAGTTTGCGCCTACACGGACTACGGAATGACTAAAGTATTACTTGTATTCAATAAAATAAACGAACATTTGGCAGAGATAGTGCCTCGAGGAGGGAAATTTTTCGAGTATTCGGTTGAAAATCACTTCAGAAGTGATTTTTGTCTTCGTTGCGGAGAGACGTAATATTCGGCGGAAAAAAACAAAAGGAGAAAAAAAGTGCGTTCAAGGTATACGAAAATCGAAAAGATTATGGGGGAGAAGGTAAAGAACCTGCGGTTGACTCAAAAAGTCAAACTTTATGTTTTGACGGAGAAACTCGGAATTTCCGAGAGTCAAATTTACAAATACGAAACGGGCAAAAACAGAATTCCGGCAATTAAATTAGCTATTTTTTCGAAAATATTTAAAGTTCCGATGGAGTATTTTATCGGAGAAATCGGGGAGGTTAAAGACGGCAAATGGAATTGAAAGCGAATGATAAAAAAGAAGCGGAAGCTGAGGCTGAGGCTGAGGCTGAGGCTGAGGCTGAGGCTGAGGCGGAAAATAAGGACTGCAATAACGTTTTGATCTGCAAGTTCTGTGAAAAATGCGACTTTTGTATGGACTGCCGCAATTGTGACAATTGTGTCAGTTGTATAAGCTGTAAAAATTGTTTCGATTGTGTGGATATTATACGTTCAAAAAAATGCACAAAATGTATGAACTCTAACCATTGTGATGAATGCTACAATTGTACGGAATGCACATTTTGTAAAAATTGTAATGATTGCACATTTTGTATCAATTGTAGAAATTGTAATGAGTGTTCACTTTGTATCGATTGCAATAGCTGCGACACGTGTACGGCGTGCACACGTTGTAGAAATTGCATAAACTGCAGCGGATTATCAGACAAAGAGAATTATAGAGACGGCAAACCTATGGATGAAAAAGATGAAGGAAACAAAGCCTGTTTTAAAGCTTATAAACATTAACCGCGAACTTACGCGAATTGCGGAACAAATAAAGGAGGCTACGTTTTATTACGAAGAAACGGTCGAACATGTCCTCGCCGACCTTCAATACGTCGTCTCCGTGCTTCGTGAAGCAATCGAAGACATACCGGACGAAAATGAGGAAACCGGAAATGAATAACGAAAATTTGAAAGAAAAAACAGAAAAAGAAGGAATATCGCCGGAAGAATTGGAAATGTTTTTTAAAGAAAAAAATTGCGATTTTGAACCGGGCGGTTTTGAGGTGGTCTGCGACCATCACGGAATAGCAGTCGCAGAAGTAACATTTGACGATATTATCTGTGAAATGGAATTTATTCGGCATCCGTCGATTAAAACTAAAATTTTGATTACAAGCCGATGGCCGGATTCCACGGAGGAATTGAAAAAGGTGTACGACAGAGACATTAAAGCATTTAAGGCATTTTTAATGTTAGAAAGAAATCCGAAATTCAGATTGAAGCTTCCTCTTGATAAATATGATTTAAAAGTTTTTTTAAAAGATTTTAATGAATATAAAAATGAAATTAATGATTTTTTGGATAATTTTTCATATGAAATAAATAAAACAATTAATGCATTTTCAATATTAGAAGGAAATCCGGAACTCAGATTAAAGCTTCTTGAGAAAAATGATTTAAAAGTTTTTTTAAAAGATTTTAATGAATGTAAAAATGAAATTAACGATTTTTTGGATAACTTCTCATGTGAAATAAATAAAACAATAGAAAAAATTATAGAGGAAAACGAAGATGAACAGTGAAGAATTCTGCGACTGCGAGCCGCTCACTCCGATGGAAAGAGCGTGGAAATACAGAGGAGACTTCGAGGAGAAAATTGCCCGGGACGAATTGCTTACATTGAGCGATATCTCGTCCGAATATGGCATTAGCCGTACTGAAATTCTACTGTCTCCGGAATTTCCGGCATATTACCTCTCCCGAACCGGCGTATGGTGGTTTCCGAAGAAAGAAGTAGAAGCTTTTTTTAAAAAAAACAAAACCGGAAGGACAAACGACAATGAATAAGAAGCAAAAACCAAAAGAAGGAGACACAGAAACACTTTCGGTTTCTGAAGTTTGGAGACTCATCGCTAAAACTGCAGGTGCGTCGGACGAGCAGGCCGAGGATTTAGTAAAAAGAACGGAAGATACAGGAGAAAACAATGACAGATAATCAGAAAGAAACAACGACAAACATTCTGAGAAAATTATACAGAATTAAGTTCGATCTTATTTACAATGCAATAACGGATTATGAAACCGTTAATTTTTGGCTGATGATGGCGGTAATGATATTCTCCTCGGGATCTCTTTGGTCTCGTGAATTGTTTATCGGTTTTCTGTGTTTTTTTTCCGGTTTTATATTTTGTGTAATATTTAAGATATGGTTGATCCGTTCTTTGGAGAATTTTTTTGATGTGCCTCTGAGGTTTTATTCGGAAGAAGAGGAAGAGGAAATGTACGGTGATGCTTTAAATTTCACGGACAAAGCCCTAACAATAATTACCCGAACTGCAACTCCCGGGTTAATAATACCAATCCTCATTTCTAAATAACGATAAATCCATTGATAATATTTGTCAGAAATGATACAATGATCAAGTTTATTGAGGTAAGGAGAGAGATGTCGAGAAAATCAGAATTAAT
>JAISCG010000022.1 GCA_031265715.1 Holosporaceae bacterium
CGAAGCCTTGCACGGCTTCAAATTTAAGACGGCATACGGTGCAGCCGGTAGCGATAGCATAATCGGGTCAAGCGTCACGCTTGCGCTTGATTGGGAATATTCGCTTGCGCAGGTAAACATTGACGATTTTGTGGAGCGCGTCTTAAAAGGGCTGGAATTTCACAGACTGCGCGGAACTCCGGCGGCATTGAGGAATGCGTTATCGTGGTACGGATTCGATAATATCATCATCGAAGAAGAGCCGCCGGGAGAACATTTTGCGGAATTTCAAATCGGCATCGAAGAAATCCCGAACGGATTTGTACCCGATCCGATAATTAACGTTGCAGCATATGCGGCTCCGCTGCGATCTCGTCTGAGTCGTATGTACAATAAGTTGTATGACGAGCGGTGTTTATTTCTGGACAATTCGCGGTTGGATGAGGGCGTGTTGTCGGACGATTCCGGCATTCGATTAACGGAAGACGGTCCGAAGTTGTCCTTTGGTCGCGTTAATAATCGCGCAATCGAAATGTCGCTCACGGTCGTGTCGGCTGCTGCGCTTCGAAATCATTTTGCGGCGGCGAAAAATTTTGATACGTGGCGATTGGATTTTGCAACTTTTGATGATCTGCCGAGCGACGCGATTAATCGAAAAGCAACGGCGGAGCGAGAGCGCACCGTGTTCAACACAAATCCGCTCGGAAAAATTCCGGCAGATCTTTTTGAACCGCGCCGTTTTTCAAAATCATCAATTGTTTTGTCTGAAGATGCAACGTTCGATGATTTAAACACTGCCTTTAGCGGAGGTTATGACGAAATTGAAGAAACGCCGTTTATTCTGTCATTTAGTCCTCTTTCCGGGAGCAAAACAACAATTCGAAGAATCTTGATTGACGAATACTTTTTGAGAGAAAAAGTTTTTTCTGCGATTAACGAATTCGAACCGAACATATTAAACGGAATTCGGGAACGGGAAGCGGTCAATTGCACTTGAATGCGATTTTAACGTAATTTCCGGCGCTGAGCGTAACCGTTTTGTTGCCGCCGAATATAAAGGGTCGGATATCTGGCGGGATCAAAAACATTTCGATGTCTCGTGGAATCGGCAGAGTGACTATCAGAAAATTTGCTGATTCATATGGAAAGTGAAAAAATAGCTTTAAAAATTGAAAGCCGGCTTAGGGATATTTTAGATATTGACAAATCGGAAGACAAATGCATCATTCCGAACAGAGATTCTTTTTCGGGGTTTAATGTTTTTCTTACTAATATTGCAAGCTTTACCAAAATATCCGTGTTGGAGAAAGCGCTTGTAGCGATGGATGATGACGGTTGTTGTACGCTCGAGTACTATGACGAATTGTTTTTTTTGTATGTAAAATTTAAAGATAAAAACAACGTGCTCTGTAATTTTTCTCAAAAAGAAGGAGGCGAATATGTTACGAAGTATTTTTCTCGATCTATTACAATTTTTGAATTTTCAAAAAAAGTATGCGATCTGACGGGGTGGTCTGTCGCTAATCGAACGGGGGTATTTTCGTGATTTGCAAACATTGTGCGGATACGATTTGCAAAATTACTCCGCTAAATTGTGAGGCTTATTTAGAGAATAAGGGGTGGAGTAAAACTGCTAAAATCGGTTCGGTTGCCGTAATTTTCGGGAAAGTAAAGGACGAGCAATTGATTGAAGTTCTTGTCCCGACAGACGTAGAGCTTTTAGATTATAAAAACAGAATCATGGATCTTTTATTGATTTTGGAGAAAGCGGAAGACAGGGGATGGCAATACATTGCAAATGACATTGTGTTATCGGTCTGCGATACGTTCTGAAAACTGTGCATTTTACAATAGGTTAGTTTTTTTTGATACAAAAGTAAGTCTCTCTAAGTCGTTTGCAGAGTAAAAAACAAATCGGCTATCTCTTTGAAAAATAACGATTTTCCCTAAAAATTGCGTAAAAACAGCCCTCAGAGCATCATAATTTTTCGGCATATAAAACTTCATAATTTTGTTTGGGGTGCACTTCTCGTCGATTCTGAAGGTTTTTTTTAAAAACAGTTACTGCAATTTTTTAATTTTTAAAATGTCAGCACTTTTATTTGTTCTTTATGGCTTCTTTGATGCGTTTTATTACATCCGGTTCTTTTGGTAATTTTAGCTTTTGTCGGCAAACATGAAAACCGTGCGATAACGCAGAATATATGAATTTATCGATTTTTGCTTTTTCGTTGTTATTCCACCATTTTTTATTACTTTGTGATTCAATACACCATTTGCGGGAAGACTCCTTTATTATATCTGTAAAAGTCTCGTATTCGGGTTGACCTTCTATGGGAAAACCGTAAGTATTAAGTAAGTCTGTTTCTAAGCAACCGGATTTGTTTGCCGGAACATTTATACCAAGAATTGGTATTGCATTTTTTCCATTCAAGGAATCAATGCGCCAATATTCTCCGTCGCCTTTTGTTATTTCCGGAATATCCGGCTTTGAATAAAGTAAGCTATCTTTGCATCTTTTATATGTGCCGAATGCTCGATTACTGTTATCGTCTGAATCCACAATTAAAATTATACCTAAAAAATCGTAACGCCCTATGTCATTTTTGATAGTTTCGAGCAAACTGATTTGGGAGTCTTGCTGAATTTTATCCCACATTTCAGTGTTGCAAACATTTCCTTTTCCGTGAACCGAGATAAGCAGTACTTCGTTTTTTTTAACTTCATAAGCGTCAAATAAATCGTTATACGTCCTGACATCAGTATCGCCTTCTACGACAATTACCCACTTATGCGACATCTTTTATCCTCTGACTTCCCAGTTGCCCGAAATAATGTTTGAAAAATGTTTTTGGGAATATGCAGTAGGAACAATTTTATTTTCTTCTGCTGTTTTATGTAGCCGGACAACGGTTGCTTTATCTTCGTTTGAGAATGCTTCGCAAAAAGCGCGTACGCAATCGCCATTGTGACTGGTCACAACAAATTGAATAAACGGATATTTTTCTACGAAAGCTTTTAGATATTTCCAAATATCCGACATGACGCTATAGTGAATACCTGCCCCGATTTCATCTATAAGAATTAGAGCGGGCATATTTGCAGGTACATTTGTCGAAAACTTGTCGGCAACATCAAATATGGTAATTAGTGTGTTTGCCCATATTACAGCACCGTTACCGAGTGTTTCGAGTGCGACCGGATATTTGCCGTCTAATACAACAGACAATCCGCTTTCAGTACTCGTGAAACGAACATCTGTAATTTTCGGATTAATTATTTTTAACGCTTCAGTAAGAAGCAGTGACATAAAAAACGGAAGTTTATGTAGTGTCAACCTGATAGAAGCAAAATCTACGTACCTGCATATACTGTTCATTGCTTTTGACGTTGCCGATGATGTTGCCGGCAACAAGTACAATCCGCCGTCCGGGACAATAATTTGCGCTCTTTTGACTTGGTCATTCGGGGGTTCTGTTTGATGCTTTATTTTATTATTCTCGTCACAGGTAATCCAATGCCATAAAGCAAACTCTGTTAATGAATCTATTTGGACAGGGGAACCGGAAATCATTTCACTATCTAAATCCGCAATATTTGCTCTTTTGTATGACCACGACCGGGTAAAATTATTATCATCCTTTGCCTCAACTGAACAGGTTTCTTGCCCGTATGTGGGGCATTCGTTCCAAAAAAGTTTATAGTTATAAGTTTTTTTTGAGATTACTACCAACTGGGAATTGATTGTTTTATTAATAGAAAAATCAATGGCTTGATTGTAGCGAGAAAGCGATAAAACATCTAATCTTGTTTCTGAAAAAAGGCAAAAAAGTCCCTCCAACACGGATGTCTTGCCAACGCAATTGGTTCCGGTCAGCATTGTGATTTGCGATAATGGTATGGTCAGTCCATCAAAGCTGCGAAAATTATTAAACGTAACCGAATTTATCATTTTGCCAAACTTTCCAATTCTAACTATTGTATTTTAGTGTATGCGAGAAAATTTTAAAAGTGTGTTGATTTCGGTCGATAAAATAAAAAATCTCACAAAAGATATGCAAAACCCAACAAAACTTCATTCACCAATCTTCTTTTAAGAATTTTTCGGAGATATACGATATATTCGTACGCCTCGCTTCTTTTTTTTGGTTTTTTCGAAAAAAAATAAAAAAAATTTTTGAATCGTGAATAAAGGAAATAGAGAGAAGAGGCGGATGAAATGGCGATATTAACACAGAGCGGGCGTGCGGCGATGGCGCAGGCGGTGAAGAATCAGAAGATGCACGTAGCCTGGGGCACAGGGGATGCGGCCTGGGATTCGGAGCCGATACCGGAGGATACGGTGCAGGAAGCGCTGAAAAATGAGGTCGGACGGCGCGTTGTGGATGAGGTTTTTTTCTGCGTTCCGGATGATCAGGGAGAGTACGAAGCGTCCAACGGTCGTTTTTCGATGAGCGAAGCTCCGACGCGAAAT
>JAISCG010000013.1 GCA_031265715.1 Holosporaceae bacterium
CAAAAAGATGAAGATTTTGTCTTCAAAGTTTGGGACGAAAAGAAGGATTTATCCGCATCCGGCGAACCTTTAGGTCCTTAGCATTCTTCGTGCTTTAGCACGTAGTAATTGAATAAAAAAAACACCTATGCAAAATAAAAAAATGTCCTTGATCTTGCTACCCGTCGTATTTAAAACAAGTGTGTGTTTGCGGAAAATTTGTTAATATATCGGGAAGTAAACAAGAATGGAGTCAGAATGACAGAAGAATATACCGTTACAATGCTTTCGGCGCTGATAAAAAGATCCGTCGAACAGAATTTTGGGGGAGTTCGCCTGAAAGCTGAGGTCAGCGCGCTGAAGGTTCACTCTTCCGGTCATATATATTTCACCCTCAAGGATTCGGGCTCCGTTATCGACGCAATTTGCTGGAAAGGAGTCGCACAAAAGCAAAAAATAAAATTGGAAGACGGCATGGAAATAAGATGCCTGGGACAGGTAACAACCTATCCCATGCGATCCAAATACCAATTTGTCGTGGAGCAATTTGAGCTCGCCGGCGTCGGAGAGCTTCTAAAAATACTGGAAGAGCGAAAAAAGAGGCTGGCCGAGGAAGGTCTTTTTGATCCGGCCAAGAAAAAGCCCCTCCCTCTGCTGCCGAAATTAATCGGGATTATCACCTCTCCGACCGGCGCCGTAATAAAAGATATGCTTCATCGTATTCGGCAAAGATTTCCCCGGGATGTTCTGCTGTGGCCGGTTTTGGTGCAGGGAAACGAAGCCGCCGAACAGGTGGCGACGGCAATTCGGGGAATGAACGCGCTGCCTTCCGATCGACGTCCCGATGTTTTGATTGTTGCCCGCGGCGGCGGCAGTTTTGAAGATTTAATGCCGTTCAACGAGGAAATTATCGTGCGTGCGGTTGCCGACAGTGAAATTCCGATCGTATCGGCGGTCGGACACGAAACCGACACAACCCTGATTGATTACGCTGCCGATCTTCGTGCGCCGACGCCGACGGCAGCCGCCGAATTCGTTGTCCTGGAAAGAGTGAAGCTTCAAGCAGACGTCAGTAAAGTTTTTTCCGGACTGAATTCGGTTATCTCGTCGGATTTGGAGAAAAAAAGATTATTTTTGCGTTCCAATAAAATTATGAACATCGGAGGAATCATCAACGAAAAAATTCAGCGCACGGATTTTGCTTTTGATCGGATTGTTTCCGCGATACAAAACGGCATTTCAAGAAAAAAGATATTGGCGGTGAAAATTGCGGTACCGAAACCTGTAATTAAAGCGAGTGCAGATGAAGTGTGGCAGAAACTGCGATTCGTATTTCTGGGAGAGATCGAAAAAATCAGAAATAATTTTCTTTTGATATCAAACTCCGTCGAATCGAATTCCTACGCAAAAATTTTAAAAAAGGGATTTGCTTTTGCGGAATCGGAAACGTCCGTGCCGATTACTTCGGTGGAGGAAGCAAAAAAACATTCAACATTTAATCTCATTTTTGCCGACGGAAAATTGAAAGTTTTTCGGGCGGACTAGACTCTAATTTTAGGGTAAAAGAGGAATTTGAAGAGTGGTAAGACAGTCTCTGGATCTTTCCCAAAAAAAAATGTAGACTTCCCTAAATTGTTTTACGGAAAATCATGGGCGAAGAAGCGGTAAAGAAAAAACGACACAGAGAATTGTCGGATTTATTGAATTCATACTCGGAGCAATATTATGTTTTTGATGATCCCGACGTGAGCGACGCAAGATACGACGCTCTTTACAGAGAACTTTTGGAAATAGAAAGAGAATTTCCGAAATTAAAATCAAAAAGAAGTCCGTCGCAAAAAGTGGGAGCAAAAGTTCCCAAGATATTTAAAAAAGTGCAACATTCGACTCCGATGATTTCTCTGGAAAACGCTTTCAACGAAGCTGATATATCCGCATTCATCGAACGGGTGAAAAAAGTATCCGTCACAAAAGACGTCGAGCTGATTTTGGAACCGAAACTTGACGGCCTGTCTGCATCACTCATTTATAATGACGGAATATTAACGTCTGCCTCAACCCGGGGAGACGGATTCGTCGGAGAAGACGTCACCGCCAACATTTTAACCGTGAGCAGCATTCCGCATAAAATCAATATGGGCAGAGGTTCCCTTGAAGTGCGCGGAGAAATCGTCATGCTGAAATCCGATTTTCAGGCTTTGAATAAAGAGCGGGAAAGAACCGGAGAAAAATTATTCGCAAATCCGCGAAATGCCGCGGCGGGATCTCTGCGACAACTGGATCCCACCATCACCGCATCACGCAAACTCACATTTTTCGCCTACTCCGCCATATCAACGGAAAAAAGTTTCGTCTCCCAATCGGAAATACTGGATACCTTAAAAGCCTGCGGATTTGTTGTGTCGAATAAAACGGCGCTGTGCAAAGATCAATCCGAGGCGTTCAGGTTTTACAAAAAAATCGAAAAAGAGCGAGCCGAGTTGGAATACGACATCGACGGCATAGTATATAAAGTGAATGATTTGTCGTTGCAAAAGCAACTGGGAGCGTCGACGAAATTTCCGCGCCATTCGATAGCCTATAAATTTCCCGCAGAAAAGGCTCAAACCACAGTCCTGAATATTATTACCCAGGTCGGAAGAACGGGCAACATAACTCCGGTGGCAGAATTAAAACCCGTTACCGTCGGAGGAGTTGTCGTGTCGCGCGCCACTCTGCACAACAAAGACGAATTGGAAAAAAAAGATATTCGCGTCGGAGATCGAGTGGTTTTGCAGCGCGCCGGCGACGTCATTCCGCAAATTTTGTATCCGATTTTGAAAGAGCGACCGCAGCACTCCGTTCCGTTCGAATTTCCGCTGACATGTCCGTGTTGCGGATCGATTTTGGTGCGAGAAGAAAATGAGGCGGCAATTAAATGCATCAATTTGAGCTGCGAAGCCCAGGCAATCGAGAGATTGATACACTTTGTTTCAAAGCCGGCATTCAACATCGACGGACTGGGAGATCAAAACATCCGATTTCTCTACGAGCGCGGAATCGTAAAAACCCCCGTCGACATATTTTTGTTGGAAGAAAAAAACGACGAATTGCATTTGGAAAATTTCGACGGCTGGGGGGAAATATCCGTAAAAAAACTTTTTAAATCTGTGATCGCCGCCAAAACAATAACGCTGGATAAATTCATTTATTCGCTGGGAATTCCGCAAATCGGACGATCCGTATCAAAACTGATTGCAAATTTTCTGAAAACTTATCCCGGTTTTTTGAAATACATCAAAAATAACGAACAGAACGATCTGTGCAAAATTCAGGGCGTCGGAAGTTCCATCGCCGACGACTTCAACAATTTTTTCAAAAACGAAAATAACAGAAAAATTGTGATCGAATTGGGAGGGGACGAAAATTTCCCGGGAGTTATTTCCGTCAGCGAAATAAAAGAAGCGGAAAGTAAAATTTTCTCCGGACAAACCGTCGTTTTCACCGGAAATTTGAAAAAATTTTCGCGAGAAGAAGCAAAAGAGCTTGCGGAAAAACTCGGAGGACGCGCTTCGTCATCTGTTTCTTCCAAAACGTCTTTCGTGGTGGTCGGAGAAAATGCCGGACAAAAAATCGATCAGGCGAGAAAGTTGAATATAAAAATCATTTCGGAAGATGAGTTTATAGAAATGACGAAGGATACACAAATGTAATGAGCATCGGCTCTTACCACCCGCGATTTTAGTCAGAAGAAAGATCCGACGGATGGTAAGTTTTTAGATGTTGAATGCTTGAAACGGCGGCAAACTAATATTATACTATACATCGTAATATTTATTTGAAATTGGAGATAATTATGAAGAAATTAGTGTTTTTGTGTGGAATGTTGGTGACGGACTTTGCGGACGTCCTCTGTATGAAGCCGGAACCGACAGGCAAGCAAGATCATGTAGTTTTTGCTTCGTCCGATAATCCGTATCTTTTCGATAAGAGTACTTACAATCCTGCTGTTTTTGGAGCAACAGTCCGTGACGTTTGCTGCTCATCCTTAGGATCAGAAAAATTGAAACAATTTTTACCGATTTTAATCCAAAATACTAAAGTTATAGCGGAAATTGCGAAAGATAAAAGTATAGAAATTGAGTCGCCGGATGATTTGCCCGAAACAGAATGTGATATGTTTGATCAGGGAGATAAGCTGCTTTGTTGGGTAATAAGAAACATAAAAGCTATAAAGTCCATAGGAGGTTTCAAAAGCGAAGAGATATTAGATGAATTGTTGAAAGATTTGTTACAAATTTTTTAAATTAGCGGAAATATTTTATGCATCGAAAAAATTTGAAAGAAAAGTTGGAGCGATACCGGCCGGTTGATGAGCGGGAAATATCCGCAAAAGCGAAGATGCTTGATTTTTTGGATTCGCATGAAGATTGTTTCGAAAGAGCCCCGGCAATTGGCCATTTTTGCGGATCCTGTTGGTTGGAAAATTACGACGGTACGAAATTTCTTCTGAGTTTACACGGTAAATACAAGAATTGGGTACCTCTCGGCGGACATGCGGACGGCGATTCTGACATCATGAGAGTCGCCATGAAAGAAGCGCACGAGGAATCCGGGTTGGAACATTTAGAATTTGTATCAGATGAAATTTTTGATATCGGCATTTATCCGTTTCCGGAACGCGACGGAGTTCCGGCTCATCTTCATTACAGCATCGAATTTCTCATAAGGGCGTCCGATCCGAATGAAACTATAAAAATTTCCCACGAATCGCTTGATCTGAAATGGTTTGATAAATATCCGCCGGACGACATGAATGCATCCGATGCGGAGCTCGAAATAATTCGACAATTTTTAAAATGGAAAAAATGCAAACGCCCGTAGATTTTACACGATTCCCATCTCTCTGAATTTTACGAGCGCCGCTTTGTATGACGGTCTTTTAAAATATACGACGTTTTTTAGCAGTTTGTCCGGGGACATCCATTTCCAATCCGAAAATTCCTGCGGACTTTTTTGCAGATTAATTTCACTTTCGTCCCCGGTAAATTTGAACGCGAAAAACGTTATTTCCTGGCCGATGTACATGAGTTGTCCCCATTTATTCGTGAGTATTATTTTTACGCGCCGGGGGAATTTATATTTGTAAGAATCCGACGATCCCAACAACTCCATTGAAGTTATATTTGTTTCTTCAAAAAGTTCGCGTTTCGCCGCCTGCAAACAAGTCTCGCCGTCTTCAACTCCGCCCTGGGGCAACTGCCAGGCTTTTTTGACGTCAACTCTTTGCCCGACAAAAACATCTTTATCTTTTACCAAAAATATGCCGACACACTTTCTATATGGAATCACAGTTATTTCCTCACCGATGCACTGATAGGACTCAGCAACCAATCTGCAGGGAGATTTTTTACAAAATCTTCAAAATGCGTTAAACGAACTGCCAAAATATCCTTATCCTTTAATTTTGAAACATCAAAACCGCCCGATTCAAATGTATTTGTTGCACACATATAAAGCAAGCAGATTTCCTGAGCAATATTCTGAAGAAGATCGTTCGATTTTTCAAGATCAAAAAATGCCAACCCTCGTTGAGCAAGCGTGCTCGCAATTGCAGTTATATCTTTTTTGGATTTTGTGATCAGCGTGGGGGAAACATTTGCGAGTCCGACAGCATATTTAGTTGAAGCCAGTAAATAAAAAAGTTTATCCAGCGTCGTATCGATATCCGAGTTGGCTAAAAACGGAGATACGCTCTCTCTTTTTTCGGAAGGAATGGAGGATTGAGTCGGCATCTGAATGAAAAATTCATGACCGTTTTCCCGAATCATTTTTATTACTTTTTCAAAATCGTCGATGTAGTGCGGAACAATAAATGTAACTTTCCGATCGGTCAGTTTCACGGCCGATTCTATTTTGCCGGCGTCATCAACCAAAACCGCAATTCGCAATTCTTTTTTTGCGCCAATTTCCGACTTGGCGGAATATTGATCAAATACGCGGGCGCCGTCCTTTGAAATTTTCGGCAGATATCCGTATTTTGTGCGCTCGTACAATTCGTTTTCCGGATCAAACTTTTTTTCTTCCTGCTGCGCCGCGTCGGAATTTTTTTCCTCGTTTTCTATGATCGAATTTTTATCTATTAAAATTCGATATTGAAAATTTGACGCGCGACTTTTTTGGGAACCGTTGTATATCTCCACCGTTGCAATGAACAAAAACATCGCTGCAAAAAATATACTCCACGCAAAAAATAATTTTCGATTATTTTTCATTAATCCTTTTTCCGCTAAGATTACTGAATCTTTCTATTGCTTTGATTGTATCAAATGCTTTGATCAGTTGGTAATCTTTGTCCAGTCTTTCTTTTAGAGACAGTTTGCGATAAAGAAGTTCCTGATCCTCCTCTTCATCATTTTTTTTATCCTTCTTTTTTCCGAGTTCATCGATGGTTTTTTTATTTTCGGCGTCGCTGATTTTTTTATTTTTTTCCTTTTTATCCGCATCTAACGCATTGTTAAACGACTCTTCCCGAATTATAAACACGTCCGGTTTGTGGATCATTGCGTGATCGGCCTCGATATCCGGAACGATTCCGTTGGCCTGGATGCATTCTCCGTTCGGCGTGTAATGCTTCGCCACGGTTAGCTTCAGGGCAGTTTTTTCGGAAAGAGGAATTACCTTTTGCACGGATCCTTTTCCGAATGATCTTGTTCCGACGATTAATGCGCGCTTGTTATCCCGCAGAGCGCCGGCCAATATTTCCGGAGCGGATGCGGTTCCGCTGTTGATCAACACCACCAGAGGTGTTCCGTTTGTCAGATCTCCGGGATCCGCGGAGAACACTCTCGAATTTTCTTCGGTGCGTCCCCGGGTGGAAACTATTTTTCCTCCGTTCAGAAAAAGATCGGATGTTGCGACGGCTTCGTCAAGCAGTCCGCCGGGATTATTGCGAACATCCAAAATAAGCCCGCACAATTTCGCATTTTCCTTCAGGAATTTTTTTATGTCGCAGGTCGTGTTTTTATCGAAAGTAGATATCCGAATATAGCCGATATTATCGTGGATTTCCGCTTTCACGGATTTCACTTTTATTATGTCCCGTTCGATTTCTATATCAAACGGAATTTTATCCCCGCGCTTTATTTTTAATTTTACCTTTGTTTTCGGTTTTCCGCGCAATTTTTCCAGCGCTTCCTCGGCGCTTATTCCGTTTATGCATTCGTCATTTATATATATAATGAGATCGCCGCCTTTTATTCCGGCTTTGTAGGCGGGAGTATCGTCGACCGGAGAAATAATGCGTATAAATCCTTCGTCGATAATAATTTCGATGCCGAGGCCTCCGAACTCTCCGTCCGTTTGATTTTTCAGCGACGCAAAAGCTTTTTCATTCAGATAGGACGAGTGCGGATCCAGAGACGCCAACATTCCTGAAACGGCTTTTTCGGTTATCTCGCATTCGGACATATTTTTCACGTACTCGGCGCGAACCAAATTAAGTATTAGTTGAAGGAGTACCGTGTACTGCATCTCGGGCGCGACACTTTTCTTTATGGAATCCGGAATGATAAGAGCGCATTTTTTTTCACCGTCGGTGTCTTGCAACAGATCGTCGGAAGATTTTTCGAGATCTTCAATAATGGAGGCGTCTTGATTTACCTCCTTGGGAGAACTCCCGGCATAGATGCTGCATGAACACACCCCAAGCAGTGAAATACTGCAAAACAGAAAAGTTTTCATTATTTTTTCTCGCTTTCCTTTTTTTCCATTGTTTCCGTCACCCAATGACGCGGATCCAGCGATTCGCCGGATTCTTTCAACTCCATTTTAACGACGCGACTGCCGCCGGGGTCAGCGCTCATTTTTCCGATATAATCCCCTGTTGCCACTATGTCTCCCGTCGATGCAAAAAGAAAATCCATACCATATAGAAACACCCTATACTTGCCATTGCTAATAATCAATATATTTCCGTAGTTTAAAAATTTTCCGGAGAACACAACCAATCCCTCCGCCGGAGAAGTTACGATTGCGGCGGGAGAAGTTTCGAAGGCCAGGTAATACAACATTTCGTTGTTCGGACCTTTATCGCCGAATTCGCCGATGATTTTTCCGGTAACCGGATGCGTCAAAGTCAGCTGCGTTGTTGACATGGTTGAATTTTTCAGAACGCCGACAGCGTTTTCCGCTTCAAGTTCCGCGTCCAACTCATCCAACGATTCGGATTTTGTCGCCAAATGACAAACAACATCATTTTGGATAAGATCCTCTGTTCGGGTGTGAGCCAGTTCATCTGCCTTCGCATCTATTTCCCGGCACAATTTTTCATACTCGGAACCGGTTTTTTTCAGTTCATCTTGACTTTGTTTTTTGGCGCTTTTCAACTTTGATATTTCCGCCACCGCCTTTGCAAGCTGCGCGCTGACCGATTTAAAATAGGGGGCAAAATTTTTTATGACAACAGAACATTTCACAAAATCATTCTTATTATCCGTGTTACCGAGCACCAACAAATTTGAAAAACGTTGTATGTCGAATAAAATAGTAAAGCATCGAGTCAGTATTTCATAAATATTTCGAATAATCGGATTTAAGACTCGTTCCTTTTGGATAAAAACGTCCGCTTCAAATTGCAATTTACTGATTTTTTTTTCTAAATCCTGCGCCCGATTACACAATTGACGCATTTCACTCGGTTGAACCAATGCTTTTTTTGATTCCTCAGCGAATCCGTACAAATTAATTCCCAAAAATAACGCCAAAACACTTAAAAACTTATTCATATTGCGATTTTTTGAAACTCCTTCCGACCGAACAATATTTAAACCCGAACTCGTGCGTTTCCGACAGTGTATAAATATTTCGCAGATCAATCAGCAGCGGATTTTTTACTCTTCGTTTTAATTCGCGCAAACTGAGCGCTCGAAATTCGCTCCAGTCGGTCAGAACCAACACCGCGTCAGCGCCGTCGCAATTATCATAGACGTTACCGCTGAATTTTATGTTCGGAAATATTTGCTCTGCCTGCTTCGAAAATGACGGATCGTATATGCGGATATTCGCCCCTTTTTTCAGAAGCGCGTTGATTATATCTATGCTCGGACTGTCGCGCATGTCGTCGGTGTTGGATTTAAACGTCACCCCGAGTACGGAAATATTTTTTCCTTTTACATCATTGTCGCAGGCCTCGAGAATTTTCTCCACCATTTTGGCTCGCCGAGAATTGTTTGATTTTATCGTTTCTTTTACCAGGGGCAGATCCACTCCGAATTTATTTGCAAAATCTTTCAGTGCGGAGGTGTCTTTCGGAAAACATGATCCGCCGTAGCCCGGACCCGCCTGCAAAAATTTATCGCCGATTCTTTTGTCGAGTCCCATTGCAAGGGCGACTTCGTTTACATCGGCTTCGCAAACTTCGCAGAGATTTGCTATTTCATTAATAAATGTGACTTTCATCGCCAGAAATGCATTGGAAGCGTATTTTGAAAGTTCCGCCGTTTCCAAACTTGTAAACACGATCGGAATATTAAATACGTACAAAGGCCGGTAGGCGTGCTCCAGAATTTTTTTCGCTTTTTTACTTTCGATTCCGAGTATTACCCGATCCGGATGCATAAAATCGTCGACGGCGGCTCCCTCTTTCAAAAATTCCGGATTAAAAGCGACGTCGATATTTCTTCCCTTATTCGACAAAAACTGTTTTACGTTTCTCGTTGTTCCGACCGGCACCGTGGATTTTATCACCAGAACCGCATTTTCGCCGATATGCGGTGAAATGTCATCAATCGCCTGATATATATAGGATAAATCCGCACTGCCGTC
>JAISCG010000027.1 GCA_031265715.1 Holosporaceae bacterium
GAGGAATTTATAACAAAAGTTCCCGAAGTACACGAAGCCCTGGAAGAACTGAAATTGCTGAGCGCAAACAAAGAGTTCAGAGCTGCGTACAATGCTCACCTCAAAGCCCAAAACGACCGTATAAGCCGTGAGGCTAATGCTGAAGCCAGGGGTGAAGCCAGGGGTGAACTAAAAAAAGCTAAAGAAACTGCTCTAAATGCCGTTGATATGGGGTTAACAACGGAGCAAGCAGCTAAACTGTCAGGATTATCTATAGAAGAAATCGAATCGTTAAAAAATAGAGACATCTAACCTAGTAGTTGATGAGAACGTTCACTTTATCCGATGCCGCCACATAAGCCCCTGATTTTAAGGTTGTTTTTTTAAAGTAGAGCTATAGCTTGAAGTGTTTGTATCAACTACTAACTTAGATGTCTCAACATTTTTGCGTCATTACGAGCGGAGCGAAGCAATCCGGGACTCAAATTTAAGCAAATTTAAAACCTGAACTGCCACGTCGCGTTGCTCTTCGCAGTGACGAGAGGAAACACCCGATTAAATGAGACGGGTGGGTAAAAGACAGAACCTGACAAACACAATTTTTTCGGAGGATTTTTCATGTGTTTTTCATCGCAGGACCGCTGCATAACCGAGTTTTAGGCTCTTTTTTCTTTTTTTAGGGAAAAGAGCGGCAGAATCCTGAAAACCTAGGATTTTTGACAAACCGTCCCCGAAAATTCTGTATATATCCTGTATGTTTTTGAGAATATTACTCTCCTTGCGTGGAAGAACCTTTGTTTGTAACAAATCGGATTTTAAAAAACTGTCCAGCTTAACCACAAGCATACTTTGATTAACATTATCTCCGCACTTGAAATTTTTGTCGTGCACATTGAAAAAATCCGCTTCCGATTCGGTCAGCTTGAGTTTAAAATCAGAGTCTCCGGAAAAAATGACCAGTTCGCCGTTTTTTTCCACAGTCAATTTCATATCCGGACATCTGTTCTGTAAATAAAGGGATACGGCTGCACAGAAAATGTGAATATTTCGGCCGAGCAGATCGAAAATTTCGGGATTCGTCGGACGATGTTGCAAAAAAAAATCAACCAAAATCGCAATTCTGTCTCCATAAACAGAAATATTTTTCGGCAGTGAACAATATTTTCCGGACGAACCTTTCGCTCGACTAAAAACTTCCTGACTCTGAATGACAAACTTGACGTCTTTCTTTTTCGGGACGGGGACAGAAAGACTGCTTGATCCTGTTCGCATGACCTCCTTCATCAAATTTCCGGAATTTTCCGTGCTTTTGTTCAAAAAGCCGGTAATTTTGTCGTTCATATCACTTCGTACGTCACCGAAACCTCGTTTGATGATGCGTTGAGCAAATATGGGACCGTTGCCTCCCACGAATATTTGATCGGTTTTCTTCACCTGTTCGCCCTCTTCTCCCGGGGATTTTTTGACCAAAAAATTATCCCCGTACGACCGGCAATTAATACAAAAAATGCAGATAATACAGATCATCACCGATAATATATTAGAATATCTTTTTTGCATGTCCCACCTATATCGACAATAAGCATTATCCTATCATGCTTTTTTTGTTTTTGTCAAGTAAAATATTTCAGGATATTTTTTTTGCGCCGCCGGAAACAACAATTACATATTTCAATGAGTTGAAGTCGACCGGAGATTTTACCTCATTTTTTTTATCGGTCTTCAGGATTTTTCCGACGTAAACATCCTCGCATATTCCGTAGCCGGACGTTCTGACTTCATCTCCATCATTTATTTGAATATCCTCGTGAATTGTCGAAATAAAGAGGTTGTCGGAGTTGCTCCCGGTCATGATGGCGTTCACCGGAATTTCCCCTATTTTCACCGGAATGCCGGAATTCATGTCCGTAATCAGCAGGGCACGACTCCAGGTGTCATTTACTTCTATAATTCTTCCCACCAGACCGTCCGAATTTTTCACAACGTCTTCCTCGGATATTCCGTCGATTTTCCCCAGATTTAAAACAATTGATCGGGTGAAATCATTGGAAAAAATATCGACGATGCGGGCAATTTTCAGAACGGTTTGCTCCGATTCTTTCAGCGAAAGCAATTTCCTTAACTCCTCATTTTCCGATCGAAAATGCTTTAAAGTCTCGATTTCTTCCCGCAGTTGCTCGTTGGAATTGCGCAGATCAAGCAGCGTGCCCTCGATGTCGTTAAACAAAAACCGGGAAAAATTCAAAAATATTTTCTCTGCTTCATCGGAATATTTGCTAAGCGCAACTTTTGCAGAGGTCAAAAAAAGCCGACTTTTATCCGAAAAATCAACTCCGATTTCTGTGTGAAAAACTCCGATCAATGAAACAAAAAACAACACCTTGAGTATTACTCTCCTTTTTTTAAAGCGCCTGAAAAGCAGATGAGAATCTCTTCCTTCTGTCATTTTTACGTGAAGTCAGCTAGTAGGCTCTGAGCAAAACTGTTTTCATTATGTTCAATTCTTCCAAAGTTTTTCCCGTGCCGAGCGCAACGCACAGAAGCGCATCTTCGGCAATCGAAACCGGAAGACCGGTTTTTTGCCGCAGCAACTCCTCGAGTCTGCTCAGCAATGAACCGCCCCCGGTCATAATAATTCCTTTATCCACAATGTCTGCGGACAGTTCCGGAGGGGTATTTTCAAGCGCAAATTTCACCGCTTCCACCACAGCTGCTACCGGATCCACAAGACTTTCCACGATTTGGCTTTCCGTAATCGTTATTTCCTTCGGAACGCCTCTCACGAGATCGCGTCCTTTGATTGACATGGAGCGCCCGTCGCCCTTATCCGGCTGAATGGCGGCGCCGATTTCTTTCTTTATTCTTTCAGCGGTTGTTTCTCCGATCAGCAGGTTGTGATTTTTCCTTATATAGTTGACGATCGATTCATCCATTTTATCTCCGCCGACCCTCACGGAATTTCCGTAAACAATACCTCCGAGAGATAAAACCGCCACCTCCGTTGTTCCTCCGCCTATGTCCACGACCATCGATCCCGTCGGTTCGGTTACCGGCAACCCGGCGCCTATTGCCGCTGCCATCGGCTCTTCGATCAGAAACACTCTTCTGGCTCCGGCTCCCTCGGCGGATTCCTGGATGGCCCTTCTTTCGACGGCTGTTGCGCCCCGGGGAATACAAATAACTATTTGGGGACTGACAAAACTTTTTCTGTTATGAACTTTGCGGATGAAATATTTTATCATTTCTTCGGCAACGTCAAAATCCGCGATGACTCCGTCTTTCATGGGACGGATGGCAACTATGTTTCCGGGAGTTCTGCCGACCATCAATTTTGCTTCATCGCCGACGGCAAGCACGCGCTTTTTTCCGCCGTCGTCTGCGAGAGCCACAACCGACGGTTCATCCAAAACGACTCCCTTGCCTTTTACATAAACCAATGTGTTTGCCGTGCCAAGATCAATACCTATATCAGAAGAAATCAGACCGCGCAAATATGAAAACATAAATAAACTCCCAAATCTTCGCCAGAATAGATCTCACATTCACAAAAGTCAATCAGATTAACTGTCTTTTAACGGTTTTCGCCCCACAATGATGGAGATTTAGCGAGTGGAGCGAAATATTGTCTAAAATTCTGACTGTAATACAATAAAAAGGGTCAGACTCTCAGAAAGACTCAAATCGTAGTGATTTTCGTTGAGCCTTAACTTGCCGTCCCGGCATTAATTGCGATTCTGTGTTCCGAAACCCGGAAGGAATAAAAGATCGGCGCGAATGGAACGGCAAGGAATATCAATTGTGGGAGGTTATTTTATTTTCAATTTTGGCGATAGCGGCGAACGCAAAAACGTACAGTGATATTCAGCGATTTATCGAGGTAAATTTCGACAAACTGATATGGCTACGATAATTTCGCTAACAGAACCTAAGCAATCCGAACAGAAATCTGTAAATTATTATCAACAAAAAAGTATGGTTTCTTAAGAATTTTACCATCAAATTTATTGAAATCATCCCAAACACAAACGCGGCGACGGTTCCCGCCGCCATTGCGCCCGGATTGTCCGCAACCGTTTTTCCCAGAAGTATTTGCAGAAGTTTCAGGCTGCAGGCTCCGGCAACCGGCGGAACGGATAAAAGCATCGAGTAGGTGAAACTTTCTTCCCGGGAATATTTCAGATATCTCATCACGGAAAGACAAATTCCCAATCGGCTGATTCCGGGAATAAACGAGAGGGGTTGGATGAGCCCGACGATCAAACTGTCTCTTCTCGAAATTCCTTCTCGATTCGCGGGTTTTTTGTCGCAAAAATATAAAATTGCCGCAAATACGATCATCAGGATTGATGTAATTACGGGAGAATTGATGTCCGCCTTCAAAAAATCCATTATTCCGAAAACAATGATTGTCGGCAGGGATGACAGAGCGATCGTCACAAAAAAATCGCGATTATCGGTTTTTCGGTTGCATATAAAATTGACGCCTCCCAGAAACATATTCAGCACTTGGCGTCGGAAAAACACAAAAATCGTCAGCAGCGTTCCGGCATTTAAAAATACATCGAAAATTTTTCCGGGATAATGAATATCGAACGACTGCAGGAAAAAAGAAACATGAGCCGAAGAACTTACCGGAAGAAATTCGGTAATTCCCTGTACTGCCCCCGCAAAAAATGCCTCAGAAGATGTTATCATTTATTTTCGTGCAATCTTTCAAGGAAATGAATATCGAAATTTCCCGCGATTATATCCGGATTATTTGCCAGCCTCATGTGAAGAGGAATGAGAGTGTCGACCCCGTCGATGACGTACTCTCTCAGAGCTCTTCGAAGACGTGCAAGACACTGTTCCCGGTCATTTGCATGAACAATCAGCTTTGAAATCAGACTGTCGTAGTAGGGAGGCACTTTGCAGCCGTCATACAGCGCGCTGTCGACCCTGACTCCCGGCCCTCCCGGACAGTGATAATTGTTGATCGTACCGGCAGACGGAATGAAAGTCTCCGAATTTTCCGCGTTAATTCTGCATTCGATGGCATGACCTTTAAACGTAACGTCATTCTGGGTCAGCGATAATTTGTTTCCGCCGGCGATTAGAATCTGTTCGCGAACTATGTCGATGCCGGTAATTACCTCCGTAATCGGATGCTCGACCTGGATGCGGGTATTCATCTCAATGAAATACAATTCTCCGTTCTCGTACAAAAACTCGAGCGTTCCGGCTCCCGAATATCCCAATCGACCGACCGCTTCAGCAATTTTTCCGCCGAAAACGTCGCGAAACTTCGGAGTGAGAACCAAACTCACGGCTTCTTCCCAAACTTTTTGATTTCTCCTCTGCAAAGAGCAATCTCTTTCGCCCAGGTGAACGGCATTGCCGAATTGATCCGCTATGATCTGAAATTCAATGTGGCGCGGGGCGGTTAAATATTTTTCCAGATAAACCTGATTGTTTCCGAATGAAATTCCTGCCTCCTGTCTCGCCGTTTCGTAGGCTTCCGTAAATTCCGAACGCGAACGCGCGACTTTCATTCCGCGACCTCCGCCTCCGCCGGCAGCTTTAATGAGAACCGGGTATCCCATTTCATCCGCCATCTTCAGGGCTTTGTTGACGTTAGTTACCGCACCGTCGGATCCCGGAACGGTCGGCAATCCGAGCCGGGCGAAAGTTTTTTTGGCCATGATTTTATCGCCCATCATCGCGATGTGATCGGCTTTCGGACCGATGAAAATCAGGCCGTGTTCCTCAACCATATGTGAAAATGTCGAATTTTCACTGAGAAATCCGAAACCGGGATGAATTGCATCCGCGCCGGAAACACAGGCGGCAGAAATAATCGACGGTATATTAAGATAGCTTTCCCGGGGCTGCGGGGGACCGATACACACACTTTCGTCAGCCAGACGCACGTGCATTGCCTCGGCATCGGCCGTGGAGTGAACGGCTACCGTCTGGATTCCGAGATCTTTACACGCTCTCAGAATTCTTACGGCGATTTCACCTCTGTTTGCTATTAATACTTTTTTAACATTCGAACGTTTCATAATCAATCAATAATAATAACCGGATCGCCATACTCGACTGGCTGGGAGTCTTTTACAAAAACATGCTTCACCGTGCCGGAACGCGGAGATTTTATCAGGTTCATAACCTTCATCGCTTCAATTATAAAAAGAGTCTGCCCCATGGAGACCTTATCTCCGACGGACACAAACGGAAACGCGTCATGTCCCGGGGACAAATAAACGGTTCCGACCATTTGAGCCTCAATAATTCCCGGATGGTTTTGTAAATTATCGTTTTTAATGTCTGCTGCCAAATTCGATGTCACAACCGGTGCAAATCCTTGTTGCATCAGGGGCTGTTGAGGAACAGAAACCATTGTTTGCGAGACAGTGCGAGAAACCTTTATTCGCAGAGAATCTACCTGATACTCTATTTCCGTTAAATCAGTTTCCCTCAGGAGCTCTGCCAGAGACCTAACCGCGTCAGAATCTATCTTGACTTGTTGACCCAAATTTTCCTTCCCATCTAAAACGGTGGCGGTGGTGGGCGCAGCAGGGATCGAACCTACGACCACTACGATGTCAACGTAGTGCTCTACCGCTGAGCTATGCGCCCCAACGTTCCACGGAGTAGAGATATATATTGTTTTGATAATTTTTGCAAGCGAAGTTTGCGTCGGATCTTATTACCCGCCGTATTAAATTAGGCGTTTCCTTATGTCATTGCGAGAAGTGAAACGACGCAGCAATCCGGGACTCAAATTTAAGCAATTTTTAAATCTCTGGATTGCCACGTCACGCCGCTCCTCACAATGACGAAATGAAACGCTCGATTAAATTTGCCTTTTTATCTTCCGTCGCACATTCTGTAGCGCAGATGAAAACACTTTATGAATTTCCCGGTAATTCTCTGAGCGCCGGCGCTCTTCGGTTATTCCCGTTAGGTCTTCATAGGCTTTTATTTCAGCAGGACTCCACAGGTCTATTCCTTCTTGAGAAAGCCGGTACAGATAATTGCTTAAACTGCGCAGATCACACACATTCGGTGCTGATAGGTAATTCCGGATAACATCTAAGTTTCCCGTATCTACCAGATTCATAGCTACCTCGCATATTTCCGGAAAACCAAATTGATTTTCTAAGAATTCATTCGTCTGATTCAGAATTATGAGAGATTTTTTGACCTGTTTGGAATTTGTTATACTCATCCAAAGACCTACAACATCTTCAACTTCCAAGCCAATATCAACCTTTGCGTCTTCAAAAATTGACACCAAAGTATCCGGGTTAGTATGATCCGCCTCGGCATCGAGCATCATTTCCGCCAACCTTTTTGTAGCAACCAGAGATGGGTCACGCCACGGCATATCAAGACGAAAATCATATGCCCCCCCGGATTTCTCACTCGCTTTGCGCCTATAATACTCACATATTCCGTCTAAAAAAGGATTCGAGATAATCGCATCTGCCCAAAATACAGCAGCATCAGACAGAGATGAGTCACGCCACGGCACATCAAGACGAAAATCATATGCTCCCCCGGATTTCTCACTCGCTTTGCGCCTATAATATTCACATATTCTGGCTAAAAAAGGATCCGAGATAATCGCATCTGCCAAAAATACAGCATCAGACAGAGAGATATTACTACCCTGTAACAGACCCATCGCTGCGAGAAATTTTATATCTTCCGAGCACTCTAAACCGAAAACACCTAAACAGTCACCCCGTATTACGTTTACCGCTATTTCAAGGTCGCTCCACAATACAGGTCTCTCAAATGCCCCTTTGGAGGACCTTATAATAGTACTTGCCTCTACCATACCCCTCACGACATTCCATCTCGACCACCCGGAGTATTCGCCCGGATTATCTTTTGAAAAGAATTCCGTTTCAAAGTATCCGATATCCACCAGCTTCTTAAAAACGCTTTCAACAGTTCTACTCGGATCTGACAGCATTCTAAAGCACAGCAGAGAGGCGCGTAGAGCATCTTCCTCTGTTTTTGTTACGTCTTCCGACAACGGTAAAAATAGAGAATATAACGCATTCAACTCCTCGCTATTCGATTTGTCCTTACCTTTACCATCCGATCTGAACTCAATAAGACGTCGAAAAAACAGTCTCCTATAAGGGGGGTAGAACTGTCTTTCACTTGTTAAGCTTTCGAGTAAACTTCCGGTATGACCATCGCCTTCAAAAAGGGCAAAAACATCTATTTGGGGTGCGCACAACTCATGAGCCCAACTCAAAGCATCAAACAGTGGCACCTCTTCTTTCTTACCAAGGATCGAGCATATCACAGTCAACGCTTTATCGTGGTATATCACAGCCGACATATCGGAAAAGACTTCCGGACGCATCGCTTCCAGGAACCCTCTCGGACAAACATCTCCCAAAACAACCGAAACAATACAACAACCTCTAATAATATTTTTACGCATTCTATTTTTTTCCTTACATATCTTCTTCGTACCAATATTCGTACATACAATTGCACATATATCGGTACTCTTGCTGAGATGGAAAAAGCCTTTTCAACCGACCGAGTGAAAAAGCCTCTCTCATCTGCTCGGATGAATAAAGCGATACCAACTGCTCGGGTGAAAAAATCTTTCTAAACTGCTCGGGTGAAAAAGACGATGCTAACTGCTCGAGTGAAAAAGACGATACCAACTCTTGTAGTTTCACTTCTGAACGTCCACGCTCTTCTTTATACTCCTCTATTACTTCATCGTCCCGCAGTTCAATTCCTTTTCGGCTAAGTTGATCCAGAAGATTGGTAAAGTTACGCTGACTACACACAGATGACAGGTGCCCCCGGGTATCCGCAAAGTTTGCGTCTCCGTTTAGCAGACTCACGGTTATCCTGCATATTTCCGGAAAATTCACCCCATCTTTTATTAAGAATCCGTTCATCAGTCGCAGAAT
The DNA here is from genome assembly GCA_031265715.1 of Holosporaceae bacterium. Taxonomy (GTDB): domain Bacteria; phylum Pseudomonadota; class Alphaproteobacteria; order UBA3830; family UBA3830; genus JAIRMQ01. Next base: position 8,916 of record JAISCG010000027.1, read on the forward strand.
TGTGAGATAATTTCTGACCTCTTCAGAATTTGTTATACCTGTCCAAAGATCTACAACATCTTCAACTTCCAAGCCAAGATTAACCTTTGCGTTTTCAAAAATCGGCACAAAAGCGTCCGGCTCAGTATAACTCGCTCCGCGCTCGACCTCGAGCATCATTTCTGCCACCCTTGATGTAGCAACCAGAAACGGGTCGTTTGGCGGTAACTGCATATTAAGCGGCATCCACATATAAGAAGGACAATATCCGAGAGTTCTATCCGCAGCTTTATTCGTTTTGAGCCAAAAATATTCAAATACCATGGCTGAAATAAGATCCGAGATAGCCGTATTTGCCAAAAATACCGCGGCAAACAAAGAGAGATTACTACAGCTAAGCAGCCTTATCGTTGCGAAAAATTTTATATCTCTTGAGTATTCTATATCTTCCGAGTGTTCCAGATAGTAAGTGCTTAAATAACTTTTTAGCATTTGCTCGTATACTATACCTATGTTGCAATCAAATGCATTACGACTATGCCCGGGCACGAATATAGCCAAAGTGCTACTTCTGGGATTTATGATAGCACTTACATCTACTATAGCCGACATGACATCCCACCTCTGATAGTCTTCAGTAAAGAATTCCGTTCCAAAGTATCCGCTATTTGCCAGATCTATAACAATAGCTCTAGAAGTTTCATGCTGATCTAACAGCATTCTGAGGCACACCAGGGCGGCATGTAGACTCTCTTTATCCGTTTTTGTTTTGTCTCTTGACAATGCTAAATACAGAGTTCTTAACAGACTAAACTCTCTGCTATCCCCTCTGTTAATCTCTCGGAAAGTAATAAAACTATCCAGGACTCTCTCCATATTCGATTTATGTTCTCCACAGCGAGCGCGCTCCCAGTGACTTTTCTGTTTCCCGGATAACCCCCCGGAGTAACCATCGCCTTCAAAAAGAGCAAGAACATCTACTCTATCCAGGGCCAATAGGAGAGCCCAATGCTCGATATCCGAATCCGACGCTTTCGTTTCATCAACAACCGAGAGCACCTCTTCCACTGCTAACTCGGGGTCAATTTCCACTGCTAACTCGGGGTCGATTCCCAGATGCATCGCTTCCGAAGACCTTCCCGAACAAACAACTCCCAAAACAACCGAAGCAATATAGCAACCTCTAATAATATCTCTACTCATTCTATTTTTTTTTCCTTTTTTACTTCTTCCCGGGCGGGACATTATTATATCTTTTTAAGAAAGTCAATTACAAAAGTTGGTAAAATTTACCGCATTTACCACGCGATCCAAATCTTTTTCATCGTGGGAAGCATTTACGGCCAGTCTGATTCTCGGAGTCGGAGAGGTCGGCGGGCGTATCGGAAACACAATTATTTTATTTTCAAAAAAAACATTGCTTGCCCGCAACATTTCTTCGGTATTTTCAAATATAATCGGAATGATGTTTGTTTCGGATTCGGGTTTTCCCATTTTTCTGCGCAATACGTTCGCAAGCTCGATCACCCGTTTTCCGAGAATTTTCACTTCGCCGGTTTTCAATAAATTCCAATTGTATTTTGCAACTCCGATACAAAACGGAGACAACGCCGTCGAATAAATAAATCCTTTACTCAGTTGAATAAGATATTCCTTTATTTTTTTGCTGCAGGCAACGTAGGCGCCCGAAGAAGCCAACGCCTTGCTGAATGTTCCCGCCACGATCGTCGACGAATAATCCAAATCGAAATTCGTCGACAGGCCGTATCCGTTTTCTCCGTATAATCCGGTGGCGTGGGCTTCGTCCAAAAACAACAATGCGCCGTATTTTTGCGCCAGAAAAGTTAATTTTTTCACATCCGCCACATCTCCGTCCATTCCGAAAACAGTTTCCGACGCTATGATTTTATTTTTGCATTCACCGGTTTTTTGCAAAATGCTCTCCAGCTCGGAGTAATTTAAATGCTTATATCTCAATAACTTAGTTTTGTTTAAATTTATTCCGCAGTACATGCTCGCGTGATTGAGTTTGTCGAAAATCATGACGGAATCCGGAACGGAGAAAGCAGAGATAACCGAAGCGTTCGCAACAAATCCCGAATTAAATATTAACGCCGATTCAAATTTTTTATCGAGGGCTATCTGTTCTTCGAACTGTTCGAAAATTTCTTTGTTACCGGAAAGCAGTCTTGATCCGGTACTGCCTGATCCGTAAAGTTTTGCAGCCTCGTACCCCGCTGCCATCGATTTTTCGTTGCGAGAAAGATTCAGATAATCGTTGGAGGAAAAATCCAAGCAATCGTTTTCGTATTTTCTCAAAGACCGGTATAAATTTTTCGCCTTCAGATTATTTATATAACTGTCTGTATCAAACATTTCCGGATTTTGTTTTGATGTTTAATCGATCAAACAAATGTTTGTCGGATCCCGCTTTTACATTATCGACCGTCAATAATTTTTCCCCGGAAAACAATGCGTTAGCTCCTGCAAATATACACATGGCCTGGGTGGATTCCGAGAGCGTGTTTCGTCCCGCCGCTATTTTCACGTAGGATGTCGGCATCAGAATTCTTGCGGTCGCGATGATTCGGACAAAATCAAAATCATCAACGGGGTTAGAATCATCAACCTTCGTTCCCGGAATCTTCACCAATTTATTTATGGGAACGCATTTCGGCGGCGTCGCAAGATTAGCGAGCAAAACCAACATCCTGACGCGATCCTCGTTGGTCTCCCCCATTCCGACGATTCCTCCGGAGCACACGTTGATGCCGGCGCCCTGCACCGTTTCTATGGTTTTGATGCGATCCGCAATGCTGTGGGTGGAAACAATATTTCCGTAAAATTCCGGAGACGTATCAACATTATGATTGTAATAATCCAATCCCGATTCTTTTAATTTTTTCGCCTGAGACTCGGAGACAAATCCGCAGGTGACGCAGGTCTCAAGTCCGAGGGCTTTCACGGCACGCACCATTTCGCACATTTTTTCAAATTCTTCATCGCAGAACAAAGATCTCCCGGAGGTGCTCATGCAAAAACGATCCGCTCCGCGCTCCTTCGCCTTTTCGGCCGCGGTTGTCACGGTTTCCAAATCCAGCATAGCCTGTTTCGGAAATTTTGTTCCGTTTTTTATTGACTGAGCACAGTAGGCGCAGTCCTCGGAGCATCCTCCGGTTTTCACGCTCAGGATATCGCTTATTTGCACCGTTTGTTCATCAAAATTTTTGATATGAACGTCGTGGGCAATTCTCAGTAATTTAAAAAACGGATAATTAAAAATGTCCGTCGCTTCTTCGCAGGTAATTTTTTTCATAGTCTCTCTATAAATATTTATTAATTGTTGTGTACGTTTTTTCCAAATCTTCGTCGCTGACGCAATAGGGCGGAAAAATGTATATCGTATTCGCCAGGGGTCTCAAAAAAATGCCGTTTTCCAATGCCTTATCAACGATAAAATTCGCTTTTTCATCCGAATCGACGTCAAATGCGGTCACCGTTCCCAGGCTTCGTCTTTTTGTTGCATTCGGAAAATTATGATTTCTGTGAAAATCCGAAATTTCTTTAATTCTTTTCAGCGTATCCTCTCTCAGTAAAATTTCCAGAGATTTGCATGCCGCGGCGCAGGAAATCGGATTCGCGGTGTAGGAGTGCCCGTGCAAAAAAGTTTTTCTTTTATCATCCGATAAAAACGCGTCATAAATTTTTTCGGACGTAACCGTCAGTGCAAGCGGCAAAAATCCCCCGGTAAGTCCCTTCGATAAGCAAACGAAATCCGGAACTGCGTTGCAATAATTCATGGCGAACATTTTTCCGGTGCGATAAAAACCGGTCATAATTTCATCGAAAATCACAAGAATATCGTACTCTCTGACTTTATTTACCAGCCTTTCCAAAAATTCGGCCCGGTAAAGCCTCATGCCGAACGATCCCTGGAGCAGCGGCTCGACGATGAGGGCGCAAATTTTCTCTCCGACTTCTTTCAATTTTTTATCCAAAGCACGGATTATTTCATCTTCTCTTTCTTCCAACAAATTGATTTCGGATTCTCCGTGATACTCGGAAACGTCTACCATCAGGGTTTTAAAAAATAAATCCGAAAAAACCGAATGATACTTTGAATTAACTCCCGCAACGCTCATGGCGCCGAAAGTGTCTCCGTAATATCCCCCGTCCAAAGAAAGAAAAATATTGCGATTTTCCACTCCGGTATTTTTGAAAAATTGGTACGCCGCTTTCAAAGCAACTTCCACCGCCGTCGAGCCGTTGTCCGAAAAAAAATATCTGTTAAGTTGCCGCGGCATAATTTTGCTCAGATCGTTCACCAGTTTTTCCGCCGGGTCATGGGAAAATTTCGTAAAAATCACATGCTCCAGCGTTTTGGCCTGCTCGCCCACGACCTCCGCTATTTCCGGATGCGCGTGGCCGTGCATGTTAACAAACCAGGAGGAAGTCATGTCCGTATATTTGCTTCCGTCTTCGGAAATAAGATACGCGCCGCATCCTTTTTTGATTTTTATCGGACGCGAGGCAGTTTTTTCCTGGGTGAACGGCCTCCATATCATTTTGTTCACGATATCATCTCCAAAAATTCAGGCGAAAGTTTAACATTGCGCAGTGTTTCGTACAAGTTTTCGCTGTGCGGGATAATTCCGAAGATTTTCACCCGGGAAAATTTTTCCAGGGTATCTTTTATGCCGGAATCGATTTCCCCGTTTATTACCGTTCCGATCACATCGATTTTTCGAGCTCTGAGAATTTCTACGGTCATCAATGTGTGATTAATCATTCCCAATTTTGATTTTGCTACGACGATCGCCTTCGCGCCGCATCTTTTTATCAAATCCGCCATAAAAAAATTTTCGGCTATCGGCACCAAAACCCCTCCGGCTCCTTCAATAATGCAGAGAGATTTTTCCCGGCTCGTGATTTCGTCAAACAATTCCAAATTTATTTCGATATTTTCGGATTTTGCGGAATCGTAGGGAGACAGCGGCGCCTTCAATCTGTACGCTTCGCTTATTATTTCCGTAGGAGGAGAAAGTTTTTTCACCGTGTTTTTGTCGGAATCATCTCCGGTTTGAATCGGTTTCCAATATTTTGCGGTCGTATGCACGCAGAGCCAGGAAGAAACCACGGTCTTTCCGACGTCCGTATCGGTTCCGGTGACAAAAATGTTCATTGCAAAAACTCCCGACTTTCATCGGTAATTTACATTATTTCGGAGGTAATTGACAAGAGAGGCGCTGCCCCTTACCACCCGTCTCATTTAATCGGGCGTTTCATCTCGTCATTGCGAGGAGCAACGCGACGTGGCAATCCAGAGCTCAAATTCAAGCAAATTTTAAATCTGGATTGCCGCGTCACTTCGTTCCTCGCAATGACGCGAAAATGTTTTCATAAATACTGAAAAAGACGATTCAAAGGGAAATTGAAATTTCAGATAAAAAATCCGACGAGTGATAAGAAAAAAAGGTGCCGGTCAACAGCACCTTTTAATAAGGAATATTTATTTACGATTTACGATATTCTTCGCTTCTTCGACGGAGTCTCTCAATCTCTTGGTAAACGCTGCCGTCAATTCGTTGTTGTTGGCAGTAATCAGATCAGAAATTTGCTTACTGTTTTCGATCGCTTTCACGGTGGCGTCCCGGGTAACCTGGGAAAATTTAGCAATCGCGTCGGCGGGCTTTCCGCTTTTTTCCGCGACGCTGCTCATATCACTTATAAACTGCTTGAAAAAAGCGGTTTGAAGCTTCGCGATTCCGCTGCAAACCTCGGCGGACATTTTATTTATAAGTCCGAGAATTTCCAAATTTTTCTTATACGAATCAAAAACTGCGTTCACATCAAATTTCGGTATTTTAAATCCGGCGAAACCCTCGGTCTTCGCCTCGGTTCCCGGATTGGTAGTTGTTGCCATCTTTCTCTCCTTAAACTTTTTAACTCCCCTATAGTGCATCATAAATAAAAAATAATCAATCTTTGTTTTTAATTTTCCATATTGTTTTATTCAGATAAAATTTATACGAATCGCCTGCTGCTTGACTGAAGACAATTTAAAACGTTATCATCAGGCAGTTTTAGTAAGGATCGTTTTATGGATAAAGAAAAGGCACTTGAAGCAGCTCTGTCACAAATAGAAAAAGCGTTCGGCAAGGGTTCGGTGATGAAACTCGG
>JAISCG010000048.1 GCA_031265715.1 Holosporaceae bacterium
ATGAAAATTTCGGACGTCGGATTCAGATAATAATAAATTCCGCCGACGGCTGTCCCTATTATTCCCAGAAAACGAATTTTGTGTTTGATCAGAGTGAGTATCAATCCGGAAAAAATAAAAATCGCCATATTTGTTGAGGAAGGGGCGGCCATAACAAAATAAGATCCGGGCAGTTGCGCCGACAGTTCCGAAATTTTTATCAGCAATTGCACTCCGCATCCCATCAACAAAATAAACGGTTGCGCGCAATCGAACATCATAAAAAACAGAGCCGTTATCGCCGCCGGCATAACAAAAAACGACATCAGAGGAATGGACGCTACGTTCGCCAATATACTGTTCAGGGTTAATTGATTAAATGTGTTTATCGAAAATATTGCCGTCGGAATTGATGCGGCCAGAGTTGTTGCAATGATGCCGAGCAGCGGTTTAAAAAATCCGGAAAAATTGCGGAAGTATTCGTAGAAGGCGACTATGGCGATGACTGCTCCGAACGACATTTGGAAGCTCGGAAATAAAATTGCTTCCGGCGTGAAACACATAACAATTATTGCGGCGATGGCGACGGATCGCATCGTCAGTGCGCATCTTTCCGATAAAATTGCGAGTATGATAATTGTGTGCATAATAAACGCTCGCACGGACGGCACGGAGTCTCCGGAAATTCGCAGATAAAACAATACGATAATCCATGAAATTATTGCTGCGATTTTTTTCGTATCACAAAACATTGCGGTACGTTGAAAACAGCAGAGGAAAATTCTGGAAAGCCAAAAAATGAAAAGTCCGATTATGCTCATGTGCAATCCGGAAATGGCGAGCAAATGCGCCGTTCCGGAATTGGAGAAATTTTTTCTGATTTCTTTAGATACCCCCGATTTATTTCCGGTGATGAGAGCTTTCGCGACCGAAGCCGCATCCGTCGAAAGATGATTTTCGATTTTTTTATCTATGTGATGACGCAGTTGAGCGATAAACAAATTCAGGGACGTCTTTTCCGGATTTTCCAAAATTTTCGGCGGTGCGGTTATGAAACCGCGCGCACTTATTTCTTTGAAAAATTGCTGTTTTTTAAAATCGTAGGCTCCGTCAAAAGCCCGAGGATTCATCGGAGATAAAATTACGCGAAACGAAACTCTTGACCCTGGGATGTAATCCGTTTTTGATTCCTTCGCTTTTTTCCCGCGCCAGGTAAGCTGTAATTTATTCAGATTCGGGTGATTTTCGCTTTTCACATCGCCGACGATGAATGCCGATCCTTTTTCCGTTTTTTCGCAGGATTCCACCGTGGCCGACAGCGCGGCAAATTCGTTGTTTTTGTTGGGCAGCACAAATGTTCCCACTGTTTTTGTGCGCAGCTGCGCGATGAAAAAACCGAAACTGACGGTGAGTAAAATGAAAAAAAGGCATCTGTGCAATTTTGTGAATATGCACAGACCGAGCAGCAAAATAAATACGACTGTGTTCAGCAGAAAATTTGGCTCGTTATCCGGAAAAAAGTACAAACAAATTCCGATTCCGACGCCGACCGGAACGAAATTCGGGAATCGATGTTTTTCGTTTTCCGAAAAATCTTCAAAAATTGCACGAAATTTACTGCTGCGCATTTACTCTCAAACATTCGGAATGTAGAATAACCGACAGTTAATTTACTAAAGGTAAAGGGTGGATAAAAATTCTTTAGAACAGGCGGTGTTGCCGGTGACGCGTTTTGCTCCGTCTCCGACGGGGTTTCTGCATATCGGCGGGGCGAGAACCGCTCTTTTTAATTGGTTGTTGGCGCGACATTGCGGAGGGAAATTTCTTCTGCGCATCGAAGATACCGACAGAGAGCGCTCTACTTTGAAGGCCGTGGACGCTATTTTCGACGGATTGCGTTGGCTGGGAATAGACTGGGATGAAGAACCGGTTTTTCAATTTTCCCGGGTGCAGCATCACGTTGAATTGGCTGAAAAATTGGTGCGGGAGGGAAAGGCGTATTATTGCTATTGCACTCCAGAAGAGCTTGAGACGATGCGTCGGGAAGCCGGGGAGAAGGGGGACTCTCCGAAATATAACGGAAAGTGGCGTGATCGCGATCCCCGAGATGCGCCTCCGGGTGTGAAGCCGGTTATTCGTCTGAAAACTCCGACGGAAGGGAGCACATCGGTGCACGATATCGTTCAGGGAACCGTGACCGTGTCGAATGATCAGCTTGATGATATGATTTTGGTGCGCAGCGACAGAACTCCCACTTTTATGTTGTCCGTTGTCGTTGATGATCACGACATGAAAATAACCCACGTGGTTCGCGGAGATGATCACCTGACGAATACTTTTCGGCATATACAAATATTTAATGCATTCGGCTGGGACATTCCGAAATTCGGACATGTTCCGTTGATTCACGGGCCGGACGGAGCGAAGCTGTCCAAGCGTCACGGAGCGCTCGGAATTGACGCGTACCGCAGCATGGGATATCTGCCGGAAGCCGTCTGCAATTGTCTGTTGCGTCTCGGGTGGTCGCACGGAGATGATGAGATCATCTCAAAAGAGCAGGCAATACAATGGTTTAATGTGGAAAGTTTAGGAAGATCCGCCTCTCGGTTGGATTTTTTGAAGCTCGATAATTTGAACGGACATTATCTGCGTGTCGCCGATAACGATCGCCTGTTGAAGGATCTTCTGGGGATGATCGGAGATATATCCGAGGAAAAACGACTTCGTTTGCTGAGGGGAATGAATGGATTGAAGCAACGCACGAAAACTTTACTTGAACTGCGCGACCTGGCGTCGATTTACACAAACGATTTTGTGGCGGCAGATTTAACTCTCGAAGAAAAAAATATTTTGAGCGCAGCTTTGCAGAAATTAAAAAGTATTGATGATTGGAGTGAGAAAAATATGGAAATCGAATTGCGAGAATTCGCCGCCGCGTCTCGTTTTTCGTTTGGAAAAGTTGCTCAGGCGTTGAGAAATGCGTTAACCGGGAGGAAAATTACTCCGAGTATATTTGAAATGTTGATTTCTTTCGGAAAAAATGAAAGTTTAGGGAGAATTAATTCTTTTTTCGTATAACGAAGCAGTTTTTGTGTTTAAATTTTGGGAGGTAGTTTTATGAAAAATCGGTTTGTTGTTTTTGGCGCAGCTTTTGTTTATTTTTGCGCCTGCGCTGAAGAAAAGAAAACAACGGAAACTTTGAGTTTTGAAGAGGCGGTTGTTGCGGCTTACAACAGTAATAAAGGCTGGAAAGCGAACCAGACTGAGAAGAAATCCGCCGAAGAAGATCTTTTCCGGGCGAAAATGATGTTTCTGCCGAGTGTTAACGGAAGAATCTCGAGTACCAGATCAAGAGTCGAGGGAGTCAGTACCCAGGATACCATCTTCGGTACCAACACCCAAAGAGGAACTAGTAAGTCGACAGACACGAGATTCGGAGTGTCCGTGTCACAGAATTTATTCAGTGGTCTTACCACCATTAACAGAATAAGAGCAAGCGACAACTCGCTGAAAGCTACCAACGCAAAATTGAAATTCGAGGAGCAAAAGCTAATTGTCAATGTATTGGATGCCTACACAAGCGTGTGGGTGGGACGTCAGAAGATTGTTGCTCTGAAAAAGAAAGAAGAAAATCTGAGAAAGACAATGGATTCGAAAAATACAAGCCTGGAGGCGGGAGCCGGAACTCCGTCCGAAGTCGCCGAGGCAAAAGCCAACTACAGTAAAGCCGTTTATGAAAGAATTCAGGCCGAAACCGAATTGTTTACGGCGGAAGCCAATTTTGAAAAATTGACCGGATTAAAACCGACGGAGAAAAATATCGAACTGCCCGATCTCAGTCTTCAACTGCCGGAAAATCTGGATAAATTAGTCGCCCGAGCCATGGCGGCGAATTGCAGTATTTTGTCCGGAAAATTTGCGGAGCGTGCGGAGTTTGATAAGTTAAGAGTTGCTAAAGGAGCTTTGGTTCCGAGTTGCAATTTAGCATTGAATGCTGACAGATCGCTACAAAAACAAAAATATAACAACTCGAATAGTAATTTTTCTGCCACTCTGACAGTGGACGTTCCCCTTTTTTCTAATGATCCTTCCCAGGGAAACGCTTATTCTGCCGTTGAAATCGCCAATCAGCATGCGTTAAAGGCGAAATTTACGGCAGAAGATACAGTGCTTGAAGTAAAAAAGGAGTGTGTCGACAACTGGAATAAATATATTTCAGCGGGAGCAATGATTAAGGCCTGTCGCTCTGCCGTCAAAAGCGGAGAGGTGAGCACCGAAAGTAATCTCGAAGAAAATGCCATGGGAACAAAATCCAACACGGAAATTTTAGTTAAGGAAAATCAATTACTTGATGCAAGAATTGATCTTGCGAATTCACGCAGGCAGAGGATAGTATCCTTGATGACAATTATGGCATTATCCGGAGATCTCAGCTTGCAAACACTGTTTAAAAAGAAGTAATACTGAAATATAACAGGAGTAGTCAGAAGGATGACTGATAAAAATTCAGAAATGTCGTTGGATGACGTGCTGTCGTCGATTCGAAAAATGGTGATGGACAACGAACCTCCCGTTCTGGATTTAACCGATATGGTCAAGCCGGATGGGAGTATTGTGAAAGTAAAAAGTCCGGAAAATGCGGATATGAGCGCGTTTTTAAAATTGGTACAGGAAAACGCAGCTTCGGCGTCGCACAATGAAAGATTAAAAGATGAATTCGTTGCGCAGCGTTTAAAAAGAGGACCGATTGTTTCGGCTGACGTGTTAAGTTGTCCGATCGATTCGAGGTCGGAGAGAAAAACAGATAAAAACGAAGCAATTTTGGAATTGCTGAAAGAAATAGCCGCTCCCTCGGTGAATAAATGGGTGGAAAATCACCTCCAAGATGTTGTCAGGCAAATGATAGAAGAGAGAATAAAAATAGTGGAGGGAAAAATTCGTGATTTGTTCGAAAAACATTGAGCGTGAAAATTTTTTTTTGCATGGACGGCGGTTTAGAGTTTTTGTTTTTCTGTTTTCATTTTTCACAATTTTTTTTGCGTATGCCAAACCTGATACCGTAGATTTTGTACTGAAAAACGGTCTCAGAGTTATTTGCATCGAGAAAAAAACTTCTCCGATTATTTTTTTTTCAATCTGGTACAGGTGCGGATCAAAAGATGACGCTGTTTCCAAATCCGGAGTGGCGCATTATTTGGAACACATGGCTTTTGTTTCTAAAAGAATGGAATTCAACACTTTTTTGGAATCCGTCGGAGCGCTTCGCAATGCATTTACATCACTTAATGTAATTTGTTTTCATGAATTGGTTCCGAAGGAAAATATAGAAGTCGTTTTTAATCATGAATCGATGCGCATGAAATCTCTTGATATTGCCGATGATGCGTTTTTATCCGAAAAAGGTGCTATTTTGGAAGAGCGCAG
>JAISCG010000054.1 GCA_031265715.1 Holosporaceae bacterium
GAGGGATCGGAAATAGGAGCAAATGTTCAGGCCGGACCTTTTTCTCGCCTGAGAACCGGAACGAATCTTCTCAACGAAGTGAAAATCGGAAATTTTGTTGAGATAAAAAACAGTATCATTTCCGAAAAATCGAAAATAAATCATCTGAGTTATGTGGGAGATTCCGACATCGGGAAAAATACGAATATAGGTGCCGGAACCGTCACGTGTAATTACGACGGTTTTAAAAAACACAGAACCGTAATAGGAGAAAACGTTTTCATCGGATCGAATACCTCACTGATTGCCCCGGTGGAAGTGCATGATGACGCGACTGTCGGAGCCGGGAGCGTGGTTACGAAAAATGTCGCGGAGGGGGAGTTGGCGATTTCCAGAAGCGATCAGAAAAATATTCCGAATTGGTACAATAATTTTAGAAAGGGAAAAAAATGTGCGGAATAACCGGAGTAGTCGGAAAACCAAACAGTAATGTCGTCGAAAAAATAATGGCGGGATTGGAAAAGCTTGAATATCGAGGCTATGATTCCTCCGGAATTGCCGTCGTCTGCGATGGCAGAATCGAAAGATTGCGTGCCGTCGGTAAACTGCGAAATCTGAAAGCAAAGTTGGAACAAAGTTCGCTTTCCGGCAGCGTCGGGATAGGACACACGAGATGGGCCACCCACGGCAGGCCGACCGAAAATAATGCGCATCCGATTCTGTCGGAAAATGTGGCGGTTGTTCACAACGGCATCATTGAAAATTACAAAGAACTGAAATTCGATTTGCAAAAAGACGGATTTATTTTTGAAACCGAAACCGATACGGAGGTAATCGCACATTTTTTGCAGCAAAAACTCAGCGAAGGTTTTTCTCCCCGGGAATCATTTGAAAAACTTCTAAAAACCGTGGAGGGAAGCTACGCCGTCGCAGCGATTTTTTCGTTTCTTCCGGACACAATACTTGCCGCAAGGCGGAAGAGTCCTCTGGTGGTCGGTTTCGGTGAAAATATATGCATCGGGTCAGACCTGAGTTCTGTTTTATCCTGCGATGAAGTTGTTTATTTGGAGGACGGAGAATACGCGGAAATCAGTGAAAATAACGCGTTATTTTTCGACAGAGAATTCAGGCCGATGAATCCGACAAAACAAAAAATAACAGAGAATCTCGAGAATATCGAAAAGGGCGAATACGAATACTATATGTTTAAGGAAATTATGGAGCAACCGAGCGCCATCCGAAAAACTATTCTCAATAATAAAATTACCGAAAATATTTTCGGAGGAGTTTCAAGGATACTGATTCTTGCCTGCGGTACTTCGCACTACGCCGGAATTGTTGCAAAATATTGGTTTGAGAAATTTTTGAAAATTCCGACGGATGTGGAAATTGCATCGGAGTATCGCTACAGATCTCCGATAATCGGGGAAAATGTGTTGGTAATCGCGATTACTCAATCCGGAGAAACCATCGACACTCTGGAGGCAACGGAATATGTGCGTAAATGCAGTAATTCCCGGGTGATTGCCATCGCAAATGTGAAAAACAGCGCGGTTTCCAGAATTGCCGATTTTGTTTTTTACACCGAAGCCGGTATTGAAATCGGAGTTGCCTCCACGAAGGCTTTTACGGCTCAACTGACAATATTGGCCGAACTGGCTTTTCACAATCACGATTTTTTGACGAAGCAATTTCAAAATCTTCCGACACTGTGCGAAGAAGTTTTGGATTTGCGCGCCGAAATAAAATATCTGGCCGAAAAAATATCTTCCGCGAGCAGTGCCGTATATCTCGGGCGCGACACTCTTTACCCGATTGCTTTGGAAGGAGCGTTGAAACTGAAGGAAATATCCTACATTCATGCGGAGGGATTTGCGGCCGGAGAAATGAAACACGGTCCGATAGCTTTGATAGACGATACCATGCCGGTGATATGTCTGTGTCCGCGCAACGAATTGTTTGAAAAAACAGCATCTAATATTCAGGTGGCGCTCGCTCGCGGAAAAAATGTTATTATTTTTACAGATTCAGAGGGAAGCAGATTGCTGCCTTCGGGAACTACGAAAATTATTTTACCGAAAATTTCCGAGGAGTTTGCTCCGATTCTCTACGCAATCCCGCTGCAACTGTTGGCCTATTACACGGCGTTGCTGCGCGGCGAAGACGTTGATAAACCGCGAAATCTTGCAAAATCCGTAACTGTGGAATAAAAAATGACGGAAGAATTGGAATATGCCAAATTTGTGATAAAAGAAGAAATTATCGGACTGGAAGCGGTTTGTAATTCTCTGAACAACAATTTGGTAAGTGCGATAGAACTGATTTACAAAAAAAACGGTCACGTGATTGTCTCCGGAATGGGAAAGCCGGGGCACATCGGGCGGAAAATTTCGGCCACGCTGGCCTCCACCGGAACTCCGTCGTTTTTTCTTCATCCGGGGGAAGCTTCCCACGGCGACCTCGGGGAAATTTCGAATTCCGATGTGCTGCTGGTTCTTTCTCTGTCCGGAAATACGCAGGAATTGATTCCGATGCTTTCCTACGCAAATCGTTTCGGTATAGATATTGTGGCGATAACGTCTGATCCGGAGAGCGTTTTGGCGAAGGCGTCATCGGTTTGCATTTTGATACCGAAAATTAAAGAGGCCTGTCCGCATAATCTTGCTCCGACAACCACGACGACCATGATGCTGGCGATAGGCGACGCGATCGCGCTGTGTCTGCTGAAAAGAAAAAATTTCAATCGCGATGATTTTAAAAAATTACACCCCGGAGGCGCGCTGGGGAAACGTCTGCTGACCGTCGCGGATCTTATGCACAGTGATATTCCGACGGTTTCGGAAAATGAGCCGATGAAAAACGTGTTGGTGGAAATGACTCGAAAATCTTTCGGATGTGCCTGCGTTTTGAATGTTTCCGGAAAAATCGCGGGAATAATAACCGACGGAGATCTTCGAAGAAATATCTGTGCAGATTTTCTTGAAATGAAAGCGGCGGAGATAATGAGCAGAAATCCAAAAATTGTTTCGAAGGAAATGTTTGCGCAGGAAGCAACAAAAATAATGAACGATTATAAAATCACAAGTTTATTTGTAACCGAATGTGACGTTCCCTGCGGAATTCTGCACATTCACGATTGCCTGAGAGCCGGCCTTGCCTGAGGAGATGCATATGGACGTTATTGATTTTTGTTCCGATTTAATCAGATGCCGGAGCGTTACTCCGGATGATGACGGAGCGATCGATTATATTGCGAATTTTTTATCTTTAATCGGATTTGAAACCAAAATATTAACATTCAAATCTGAGGACAATTCGAATGTCATCAAAAATCTTTTTGCGAAATACGGAAATTCCGACAGAAAAATACTCGGATTTATCGGACATTCCGATGTTGTTCCGGCCGGAGAAAATTGGGAAACGAATCCGTTTGCCGCGGTGCAAAAAAACGGTTTTTTGATCGGTCGCGGAGTCGCGGATATGAAGGGCGGAATAGCCTCATTTTGCTGCGCCGTCGCGGAATTTATTCGGCAACCGTTTAGCGGAAGTATCGAATTTTTCATTACCGGAGACGAGGAAGTCGGATCCCGTGAAGGAATTCGGTCTCTCATAGAATGGGCTGACGACGCAAAATTGATTCCCCACGATTGTTTGATCGGAGAACCGTCGTCCGATGTTCGGCTCGGAGACAGAATTTATTCGGGACATCGCGGGAGCTTGAATGTGTTTGTGAAGTCCCGGGGAAAACAGGGACACTCCGCCTATCCGGCCAATTATAAAAATTCCCTCGCGAATCTTTGCAGATATATTGTGAAAATCAGTGATTATCCCTGGAAGCACGAAAATAAAAAATTTCCGAAAACCAATCTTGAAGTTACAATGCTGTTCAGCGATAACTGCGCCACAAATATAGTGCCGGAATTGTCGTCGGCAAACCTGAATATTCGATTCGGGGATGATTACACCTCCGAAACACTGAAAACGATCATTGAACAGGAAGCGAAAGAATTCAACGAGTTAACGTTCGATTTTTATCCGAGCGGAGAAGCTTATTACTGCGATAACGAGCGTTTGAAAAATATTCTTGCGGCGTCCGTAAAAGAAGTCGTCAACATCGATCCGTCTTTTTCCGCCGCCGGGGGAACGTCGGACGGACGTTTTATGATTCATCATTGCAATGTCATCGAGTTCGGAGTGCAGGACGCCACTATTCACCAAAAAGATGAAAAAGTAAAAGTTTCGGATTTACAAAATTTGAAAAAAATATATTTATCGTTTTTAAAAAAATATTTTAAATGATAATTGAGTTATCGACAGACGACGCCGAAGTCGTTTCGCAAATTCACCGTGAATGTTTTGATTACGGATGGAGCGAAAAAAGTTTTCGGGAAATGCTTTCCTCCGATGTTTTTTTCGGGTTTTCTTCCGAAGAAAATTTTGTCGAGGGTTTTGTTCTGTGCAAAATTGTATGCGAAGAGATTGAAATTGTTACATTTTGTGTGCTGCCGAAATTTCGGAATCGAGGCGTCGGAAAATCGTTGATTAGATCAGTTGATGATTATGCCAAAAACCATTCGGTTGAAAAAATATTTTTGGAAGTCAGTGAAGATAACGTGATTGCGCAAAAAATATACGAAAATTTCGGATATAAAAAAATTTCGGAACGCAGGAGATATTATCTGACTCCGACCTCTCGTAAAAATGCGATAATTATGATGAAGACTTTCTAAAAAATAAACCGTTCGTTAACCATTATCAATTTATTCTAAAGGTATTGCGGTTCGGGTGGTATTCGAAATGAAAAATTTTGTTCAGTGGCATGAAGGGATGTTGATATCGCCTCATCATTTTCAGCAGTCGGACAGTTACTTACAACATTTACTGAGCGTTTTCGGCGCGGCCGGATCTGCTTTCTGTTTCGGAATATACGAATTAAAAACAGACACGTCCGCACTTGCCTCCGGAATTATAAGAATTTTAAGCGTGCGCGGAATTTTTCGGGACGGATTTTATTTTGATTTTGACGCCGTTAACGATCATCCTCTCGAAAAAGATCTGGCGGAATATTTCGCGGTAAACAGCGCGGCCGTAAAAATTTGTCTCGCAATTCCGGCGCGTCGGGACGGCGAAAATCAACTTACCGGAGAAATGTCCCGGTATTATTCCTCGGAAATTTCAAATGTAAGCGATGAAAACACCGGTGAAAATGCCCTCAACATTCCGATCATAAAACCGAAGCTGAAATTACTGTTGGAAAATGAGGCGGACGCCCGCTACGTAAGCTTTCCGATTTTTGAAGCGGAAAAATCACTTGATAACGGAATCGTGAGTACGAAATTTTTGCCGCCATTCATTGCGGTCGACGAGCATTCAAAAATTTCCGAGATGTGCCGGGAATTGGCGCAGCTTATTCGCAGTAAAATTTCCTATTTTTCCGATCGCAAAGATAATTATTCGGGAACGGCGACGGATGAAACGATGGCGAATCTTCGTTTGCTGATCAAAGCGGCGTTGCCCCTTGAAGCGATCGTGCGTATCAACGGCATTCAACCGTTTGAAATATATAAATGTCTCCTGAACGCCGTTTCGAATATCATCTCCCTGAATCCGACCGGATTAATTCCGAGATTACCGGTTTATAATCACAACGATCTGTACGGAACATTTAACTCATTGATTCAATATGGAAAAAATATACTGGATACTTTGAAACAACAATACGATATCGTCCACTTCGACAGAGACGGATCCGTATTCAAACTGATGATGAAAAAAGAATGGTTGGAGAAAGACGAAATTGCAATCGGTATTCAAAAAACTTTTTCATCGTCGGACGACGAAATTTTGGCCTGGATCAACGGCGTGCAAATTGCGAGCGAGTCAGTGCTTTCGATGGTGCGAGACAAACGCGTGCTCGGAGCGGAACGAAAAATTTTGGAAAGGGGATCCTATATAACCCAGCCGAGCGGTATGACGATAATATCCGTAAAAACAAAAACCGCCTACATAAAACCGACGGAAAAATTATGTTTATTGAACACGTCGCAAAATACTCTTCCGAACGAGGTCGTACTCTATGCGGAAAGATAACTCAAAATTATTTTTAGAAGAAACATTCGGAAATTTTTGTTTGCAAATTTTCGGGGCGAAAAAAAACATCAAAAATAATTCAACGGGATATGACTATAAAACATTGCATAAAAATGTGAGCGCCTATCTGAAAACATCTTTGGAATCCGAAAAAAGTCTGTCGTTTACCGGCAGCGCGAGGGAGGTCATCTACGTAATGGCTGCAATTGCAGATGAAGTTTTTTTAAACACGGAATGGAGCGGCAAACAATACTGGGAAGAAAATATGCTTGAGCAACGCCATTTCGGATCACAAATTGCCGGGGAAAAATTTTTCACTTTTGTTGATAAGCTGGTTTTGGAACATGAACCTCTGTCAACGGAAAAAGCGGAAATTTGTCTCCGAGCATTATCTCTCGGATTTAAGGGAAAATACAGAGGAGCGGATGACGAGAAAATCGGGATAGATTGTTACAGAAATAAACTTTTCGAATTTATTCAAAAAAATGATAAATCAATATTTTTGATCGGGCGTCGTCTGTTTCAAAAAGAGTACACGCACACCCTTCCGACCGTTTCCCGAAAACTTTTACCGGATGCTTCCGTCATAAATTATCTGTGTGCATTTTTTGTATTCATGTTTTTTGTTATAAGTTCGGTCGTTTGGATATTTGAAACAAAAGACATTACGCGATTGCTTACGGACATATCTCAAATTGCTTTGCGGGAGTAAAAATGGATATCAAAGAGCTGTTAATCTCTAAAATATCTTTGATTCCGAAAGAATTGGTTCCGGCGGTTTCTGCGGGATTGATCGTCGTTGCTTTTGCGTTGATTCTCGTTTTTTTCGTTATGTGCGTTGCTTATATAAGTATGAAACCGAAACCGGTTTTGAAAAGAAACGATCTGAAAGCAGAAAAAAAGGACGCTCTCCCCGAAAAAGTTCGCCACGAAGATCTGCCTCTGCTCTCTGGGAGAACCGGAGAAATTTTAACGCTGTCGGGAATTTTAAATGCCGGGCCGATAACGAAAATTTTTTTCAAAGTTTTGGAAATAATGAAAAACAGTACCTACGATGTTCGTTGGCGGTACAAACTTCCGTGTTTCATGATGGTCGGGACGGACGAAAGCGGAAAAACTTCTCTGCTTGACAGTTTGAATTTTGAACATCTTCCTTCGGAGGAATCCTCTGTGAATTCGATGTGGAAATTATTCAAAAACGGAGTTGTTTTTGAAATGCCGCGCATAGATTCATCCGAAAACATAAATAAATTTTGGTCGTTTATCGGTGAGTTGTTTGTTTTTATTCGGCCGCGCCGTCCCCTCGACGGAATTATCATAACGTTGCCGGCCGACAGGTTACTTTCGGAATCTTTTGACGCCGAAAAACATTCTCGAGAAATATTTGAAAAGATTTTTAAATTTCAGCATCTTGTGAATTTTCATTTGCCGATCTATCTGATTGTTACAAAAGCGGATTTTATACAAGGATTTTCGGAATTTTCTCATCTGTTGGCCGACAGCGCAAAGCAACAAATGTTCGGATGGTCATGTCCGTATTCGACCGGAACGGCATTTTCCTCGGCGTGGATCGATGAAATTTTTCGGACGGTAAATGACGGCATAAGAAAAGCCGTTCTGAATTTTTCAAAAGAAAACGAACTGACGCCGAATTTGGAAAATGCGATTTTGTTTGAATATAATTTTCAAAAAATCAAATCTTCACTGACCAAGTATTTGTATTCCATGTTTCAAACTCACAGTCCGGAAGAGGGATTGATTTTAAGAGGCGTGTATTTTACCGGTCAACAAAAGCGCGCGGACATAACCGCCGCGGATATTATCAGACCGGCGGCGCTGAGTCCGAATATGAATTTTGCGTTCGGTCATTCCTACTGCGATAATCTTTATTTTGTTCAGGATCTTTTCAGAGAAAAAATTTTTAAAGAATTTAATATCGCATATCCGATTCGCGTCGATTCGATCGATATGAATAAAACGGAACAGCGAAATAAAATTATCATGGCCACAACGTCCGCCGTTATCGCACTGGGATGGTTTTGGGGAAACGGAAAAATAAAAGAAAAAATACATGAATATTATTTGGGGATGGCATCCGTAAAAACAATGGTGACGAAAATAAAGTATCTCGAAGCGAATTTAAAAGGAGAGGAAGATCAAGCTCTTATTAACAAAGAAACCGTATCGCTGCTGAAAAATATGCCGTCGGTAAAAAAATCGGATCTTGTTTCCGTGTTTGTTCCCCAATCTTGGTTTTCAAATTTGTACAAAGAAATTATCGAAACCGTGGGATTGGTTTTCGATTCCGTGATTGTTCGCGCGATGTATATCGATATAAATCTGGATACGCGAAAAATATTGCAAAATTTTCTTAAAGATATGGAAGGGGGCGAAAGGAAAAAAGATCTTTTCGACGTAAACTCATTCGCAAGTTTTAAAAAGTTGAAAGAATTCGTAAAAAAAGTCTGTGATATAGAAAAAGTCAGCGCCACGTATAATTCCGTTCGCCGTCTCGAGGACAGAAAAAGCGTTGCAGATCTGACCTCTCGTTTGTTCAAAGAAAATTTCAGTATTGCGGACGAAATAAAAGATCGAATTCCAAATAAAAAATTAATTCCGCCGAAATTCGACATAACTTTGTTTCGCGAAAAAATAGAATCAAATCTGAAAGAAATACATGCATCGTTTTTGAAAGATACGCTGGATGTGCTCGTCGAAAAAATATTGCAAAATTTATCAAACGATATCGAAAAAATCATCGATGTTTCGCAAAATGCCGCTGCCGGTTATTCCGTAACGGAACTGGCCAAGGTATATAATAAAACAATATTGGTTTCGGACATTATTAAAAACAAAAATTTTTCCTGGATATCTTCGGGGCATTTTTCTCCCTGCAACGAATACGAAAAAATAATGAATGACCTCGGAGCCTCCGACATAATAAATAATAATTGTGTAAAAGAGCTTATAAAAACCGGAGAGCTCGAGTTTCATAAATTTAAATCTCGATTGCTCGGATATAAAACGGATCTCACCGGAACATTGCTCTCCTCCGATATACAAACAACGTCGATCGGATTTAACAATTTTCAGGATGAGATAAAATCGGTTCTGGAACAACCGTTTATCTGCGTAACTCCGAAAGGAAAATTAAGCACCGTTATTCTCGAAGATAAAATGTTGATTTGGGATCTCAAGCGACTGAAAGATCTGTCGGGATTAATCGATAAATATTACGACTTCAGTGAAAATATTCCGACGGGCATGCGCGCCCAATTTTTTGATATGTACAAAACAGTTGCCCGCAAATGCTTTTATCCGATAATCAATTCGATGCTCGGCAGCTCTCAAATTTTCGATGATGTGCCGATGGGGCATTCCGCCGGTTTGTTGGAAGACGCCTACAAACGTCAGGCGATCAATATCAGAGGAGCGTCATTTGCTCTTCCGAAAATTGCGAAGATAATAGAGGAAATGGAGGAAGAGGATAATGCGAAGGATTGCGGATTTTCTTCGATGCTCATATCTCAGTATTCGTCGTTGCTGGAAAAAATCGACGCTCTTTTTAATCAGGAAAAGCCCTACTCCGCCGAACACGCAGCTTTTGACGGTTGGGACGGCGACACAAATCCCGCCTATCTGAATATCAACAGCAAAGAAGAATTGAAAAAATATTTGACGGCGCAATTCGAACGAATTCGTTTTCTCGCAAAAGATCTTGCTTCTCCGATTGTAGATCTTTTATCGCTGCCGATTTTTGCGGAAAAAGTGAAAAACAGAAATATAGTTATGAAGTGGAAGGAAATAATCGCCGGCGTTGATGATTACGAAAGTAAAAAACCCGGAAATTCGATCTCGGCTCTGGAGAGCTTTATTTCCGAAAGTTTATCGAAAGTTTCCATCGGATCTTTTGATGAGCAGGGCGAAATCAAAGTCGTTTCGGAAACCGACGGAGATTACTTTTTGTCTAAACGTTCCGATGTTGCAAAATCACTGTTATCCCGGGCCGATATCGTTCAGTATGAAAAAGCCGCCGGTACGTACACAAAAATACAGAAATTTTTCAACGACTACCTTGCTCACAAATTTCCGTTCGGGGAATCGAAAACAGATGCATCACTCAGTGATATTGAAAATTTCATCAGGTTATATGAACAGAATTTAAAAAATGCGCCGGAAATTCTCGGACGAAATCAACAAAGAAAAAATATCAATGAAAAAGCTTTGGAATTTTTGGAAACTATGAACACAAAACTTATTCCGTTTTTGAAAAATTGGATTGCGCATTCAAAAACGTCCGACATAAACGATGCGCTTATCACCTTCGGTGTGCAGACGCGGCCTTCGCCGGATGCGGAAGTACTTACGTCATCCGTTATGGATCGTGAGCTGAAAATAGATAACGTTCAGATTGTCGAGAACACTAACGGATTGTTTTATAACGGAAATAAAGTGGAGATGATTTTCGCCTGGGTATCGTCCTCGGATGAAAAACCAAATGAAAAAGGCGCCGTCGGAAATATGCTCATCGAGGGAGCAAAGGTAACTTTTTCCTACGGAGGAAAGTGGGCAATGCTGCGATTGATCGAAGAAAATAAAGTTAATAAAGAAGCGGAAGCTCCGAACGGAGTTTTGTTGCAATTTAATGTGCCGATTGTCGACGCTTCAAAGGGAAATGCCGAGTTAACATCGAAGATGATCGTAAAAATTACTCCGACGGCAAAAGACGGAGATAAAACTTCTCCTCTGACCTGGCCGGTATTTCCGGAATCCTGCCCGGATCTTCATAAAAAATATGAAGAAATTGGCGAAAAACCGGAGATCCCCGCGCTATGATTGAAATAAGCGAATTTTTACTCCCGATTTCGGAAGAAAATCAATGCGGCGAAAATCTGAAATACGACTATGCCTATGATCAAATAAAAGAATTGCGCCGGGAAGATGATCCCGGATTATCCCAAGGTATTTGGCAGACCGAACTTAAACGAGCCGATTGGTCAGGTGTGAATCGTATTTGCACCGATCTTCTGAAAACAAAAACAAAAGATTTTCAAATTGCCGTTTGGCTTTTGGAATCATGGACGGTTACGGAAAAATTCCGCGGACTCAATCACGGAATTCTGCTTTTATCAGCGCTGGGGGAAAAATTTTGGGATGATATTTATCCGACAATCGATTTTGAAAATCACAGCTTCACCTCTCGTCTTTCTCCCTTTTATTTTTTCGCAGAAAAAATTCAGGAAAAAATAGTGATGCTGCCCCTGGTAAATCCCCTGGATTCCTCCTCAAGTAATTACGCTTTATCCGATTGGATGGCAGCGCGCCACAATCTGAAAATAAAAAATACAAAAGGGCTGTCTCTGCGGGAAATTCGAAGAAGCGTACTGACGACGGACTCCGAATTTTTTCAAAATTTGGAAGATGAAGTAACAGAGTGCATTAACAATTTGAAAAAGCTTGATAATTTTATCATCGAAAAATGCGGTCACAGCAATTCTCCGAGTTTTCGCGAAGTCATCGATTATCTCGACGACATAAAACGCATTACTTCAAAAAATCTCGAAGATAAAAAAAAGCAGATGGTTTCCCAAAAACCGCCTCCGCCGACAAATGAGACAGAAAAAATATCAGGTGAAGAAGAGATACGGTCGCCGACGGAGGAGCCGGAAAAAGTTCGGGAAGCCCCCACTCTTGAACACGCCTACGCGGCCATGACGGAGATTGCGATTTTTTTGGAAAAAGAACAACCGCAGAGTCCCGCCTCAACTTTGATAAAAATAGCGGCTGCCATCGGTAAAAAAAACTTCCGGGAATTGCTGGAAATTAATATGAGGAGCGGAGCATCCGTCATAAACACAATTTGCGAACTTTACCGCATCGTAATCGCCGCTCCGGACAGAAGCGAAAATAATTAGAAATAAATTGTGAAAAAATAATTATGCTTTCGGAGAATTTTCATTCAGGATCGAGATTTTTTTGCGCAGCGTGTTGCGATTTATTCCAAGCATTTTCGCCGCTTTCAGATGATTTCCTTCGGAATGTTTCAGCGCCACGCTGAACAGAGCTCTTTCAACTTCCTCAATAATGCGGTGATATATTCTCGGCGGAATATTTCCGTCTTTGTGCATGGCAAAATATTTCTCCAGGTGTTTTTCAATTCTTTTCGAAAAACCGACCTCAGAATTTTCCATTGTATCAAACATGTGCGCGAATTCCTCTAAGGTTGTCATTGTAGCCTAAAAAAGCCTTTTATAAAAGTCTTTCGCGCAGTTTTTTATGAAGGAGACGTCGTCCGAGTGATTTATTATTTCTCTGAAAGATGACGCTCCGTTCAAACCACTACAGTATCTGCAAAAATGTTTTCGAAATATTCTGATTCCCCGGGATTCTCCGTAAAAATCCAAAGCGGCGTCCAGGTGTTTCATAATTATATTGAATTGCTCCGCTCCGGTCGGCGGCGGAATGACTTCTTTTGTGTCGAGAAATTTCATTATTTGATTCGGCAACCACGGTTTTCCCAGAGCGGCTCGTCCGACCATAACTCCGTCGGCTCCGGATTGCTCCAGAGCGCGGGCTGCGTCATCTCCGTTTTTTATATCTCCGTTGCACAGATACGGAATTTTTATAATGTCTCTCAATTCTTTGATCAAAGACCAGTTTGCGTTGCCGGAGTACATTTGAGCCCTGGTTCTGCAATGAATTGCGAGCATTTGCGCTCCGGATTCCTCAAGTTTTTTCGCGAGGGAAGCGAAGGTGATGTGTTCGCTGTCCCGTCCCAGACGCATTTTAACGGTGACCGGGATTTTTACCGCTTTTACCACCGATTCCACAATTTTAACGGCGAGATTTTCGTCGCTCATCAGTGCCGCTCCGGAATTATTCGATACAATTTTCCGAACGGGACATCCCATATTTATGTCAATGACGTCTGCTCCCAGGCTTTCGTTAATAATCGCCGATTCCGCCATATTCCCGGGATCGAAGCCGACCAATTGGACGATTTTCAGAGAACCGGCGTTTCTGTCGACCAGGCGTTTGTATGTTTTTTGGCTGAATCTGACCAGAGATTCGCTCGAAACCATTTCCGATACGACGGCGGTAGCTCCGAAATTTTCAACGATTTCTCGAAACGGCGCGTCGGTAATTCCAGCCATGGGCGCGAGGAATACCGGTGTTCCGGCCGACAAACGCTTCCCTAACATTGTTCTTAAAACTCTACTCTGACGTCATAAACCGGATGCGCGAATAAATTCACCGACGGCGCGGAGGCAAATAACCAATTCACAAAAATAACTTTTCCCTGTTCGCTTATTTCGATCAAAGCCGAAACTTCTTTGTCATCTTCGGGACCGTTTTTGAAACATCGTTTCAATTTCAGTTCGACGGTTCCAAATTTTTTTGGACAATTCACCACCACGGTTTCTCTATATACTTTACCGCTGACCTTGTCCAAAATCTGGATCCGGGCACATTCGATTTCTATCGGATCAGATTCCCAAACGGACGATTCATCTTCAAAAACACCGTCGTAAATATTTTTTTTCCCGGATTTTTCTTTATTTTCCTCAGTTTGCGGAGCAGCCGATAGAAAACAACTCGCCGTCAAAATCGGAAAAAGTAACGACAACTGTTGAAGTTTAGTTTTTGGTATCTTCAAGAGCAACTTCATCCTCTGCATCGTCCAAATCATCCTCCGCATCTATCAGATCATCATCATCTGCAACGTCGATATCCTCAATAACATCTTCGCTTTTTTCCTGAACGGTTTTTGTTTTTCTCTTTATAAAATACTCGGGATCAAATATCGCACCGCAGCCCGGACATACTATCGGCGATTTGTCGAAGTCATAAAAACGTGCGGCACAGCTCAGGCAGACTCTCTTTACACCCCAATCATTTTTATCCATATACGCTTTTCCTTTTTATTAGGTTACAGTGCGATAATATCATCTAAGATTTTTTCTAAGTCAATAGATCTCTTGAGAAACGCTTACCCCTCTCTGATAAAAGAACATGTATTGCTGCACAATCCCCGCATAGCCGGAAAAACGTTGCACATCGAAATTTCCGCCGTATCGTTCGTCGATAATTCGTTTAATCCAGACGTCAACGGGAAAAGCTTCAATTTTGTGCAGTCCGAAAAGCGCGATACAATTCGCCACCTTGTTTCCTATGCCGAGAAAACGCATGAGATAACAAATCGCGTCGGCACAGTTCATTTTTTGGAGTTTGTGAAAATCCAAATCTCCGCTCACAACGGCTTCCGCGATATCTTTCAGATACTTGGCACGATATCCCAACCCCAGAGCCAAAAAATCATTTTCCGTGTACTGCGCCAGGCGATCGGGGGCGGGAAATTGATTCCCGTAGGGTTCGCACAATCTCTCGACGATACTTTTTATGCGCCGAATATTGTTTTGCTGAGAGATGATGAACGTCACCGCGGTTTCCCATAAATCCTGTTTTAATATTCTGATGCCGTAGCCGTAGTCGACCGCTGCGGTCAGATAGGGATCGCCGACTGATCGGATATTTTCCTTTATTTTCGAATAATCTCTCTGCATATCGAAATAATCAAACCAAATTTTGTCGAATTCTTCCCGGGAACATTCGAAAACAAAATCGTGAATTTCCTCCCGGCGAATTCGCAGACGTCTGCCGAAAGCCGTCGCCTGCCAAACATCCGGAGAAATTTCCGACATCCGAAAACATTGTCCGGAATCCGCTATTTGGCTCGCGCTAAAATCCGGCGAATGAATTTTCACATTTTTCGATATTGCCGTACACTCTTTTATTATTATCGACGCCGGATAAAGTTACGCTACCGATATTTTTGTAGGCGCGAAAATCACAAAACTCTTCCTTATAAAGCGATTCGTATTCTTCAAAAGAAATATCCTCGCGTTCTTCCAACATAATTTTGTTATCGTCCGCAGTCAGCATTTTTTTGTAATTCTCGGATATGACTCCGCAAAAAAATTCCGCGACGCTTCCGGATCCGTAGCTGAAAAAACCGATCCTGCTGCCGGTTAAATCGCCGCCGAAATTATCCGCGAGGGATATGAAAGATATGAAAAGCGACGCGGAACAGCTGTTCCCGATGAGAGAATTGTAAACCAACGTTTCCTCAATCGTTTTACTGTTGAATGATTGATTGTTCGCCTTTCTCGCCATTTTTCCGAACGGCGCATGGAAACAAACATGATCAATATCATCGGAAGAAAAACCGGATTTTTCAAAATATCTCTTCGTACAAATATCCAAAGATCTCAAATAATTATATGCCGATAATTTTCCGTCGAACAGGGCTTCTTTCAGACAAACCGGACGCCAAAAATCCGCCACATCAACTGTATGAACGCCGAAGCAGGGCTCCACTTCCAGAATTCGCGGATTTTTCGACACGATAAACGCGACGGCCGCTCCGCCCTGGGTCGGTTCCCCGGACGTCTCCGGCAAATATCTGATAATATCCGATCCTATCACCAAAACCTTGGAATTCGGATTATCTTTAACGTAAAATCTCGCCAATTGCAGAGCCGCCGCCGCCGAATAACACGCCTGCTTTACATCAAAAACCCGACAATCATCTCTTAATTTCAGAAATTTATGCACATATATCCCGGCAGATTTCGATAAATCGAAGGATGACTCCGTTGCGAATATCAGCATATCGACGTCATTTTTATCTTCAATCTGCGCCAAAACCTTCCGGGCAGCATCGATCGCGACGGTGACAATATCCTCGTTCGGAGGAAAAATCGACATCTTCGTTTGACCTATTCCGAGGTAATATTTTTCACGGGCAACGTTGCGCTTTTTAGCCAGCACATCCAGATTCAGAGAATATTTCGACGTGGAAAAAGCTATTGAGTCAATCCCTGTTTTCATTTCAATCCGATTTAATTTCGTGCAAATACCATTTAAAATCATTGGCATTTTTTTTGCGAACAAACGACCAAATTTCCGTACGATTTTCTACGAAATCGGCACTGCCCTCCAGAATCGTACCATCCTCGGATTTGAGAACATTACTCTGCTCCGTTTCAAATTTCACCGTTATAAACACCTCGTTTTCCGCCGTCGAAACGTCGACGATTTCGCTGCTGATGAAGCGTACAAAAATTCCCTCGAGCACTTCCCCGCGCTTTTTTCGATCCTCGATCGCCATGGAAAATGCGTTAAAAATCCGCGAAGACAGCAACCCCTTCAGGGTTTTTGTATCACCCTTGGCGTAGGCTGCAAAAATTATTTCGAATGCTTTTCGCGCTTTGTTCAGAAAACTTTCGGCATTAAACGTCGGATAAACCTTTATCACCTCTGCGAGTTTCTCATCCTCTTTCGATTTGGTTACTTCCTCAACGGTACTTTTTTCGGTCATGCTATGCAGATTTTCCTTGTCTATGTAAAATCCGGCACGAGTTCCGAGAATCTCGTTCAATTTTACCAACAAAAAAACCGTAAGCGCTATGAAAAAAAATAATCCAAACATTTTTACCGATATATTTTCGGAAGGGTGACGCCGCGCTGTCCCATGTATTTTCCTCCCCTGTCTTTATATGATACTTCGCATATTTCGCTTATTTTGAAGAAGAGAAACTGGCACGCACCTTCATTGGCGTAAATTTTTGCCGGCAACTGAGTCGTATTCGAAAATTCGAGCGTGACATGCCCCTCCCACTCCGGCTCCAGCGGAGTCACATTCACTATGATTCCGCAGCGGGCATAGGTCGATTTGCCGACGCACAACACAAAAACATCTTTTGGAATTTTGAAATACTCGACCGTGCGCGCCAGAGCAAAACTGTTCGGCGGAATGATGCAGCAATCGGTTTTTCTGTCCACAAAACTCTGCTCCGAGAAATTTTTCGGATCAATGATTGCGTTATCGACGTTGGTAAAAATTTTAAATTCGTCGGCAACGCGAGCGTCATAGCCGTAGGACGACACCCCGTAGGAAATAACCGATTTCTGCGTCATTTTATCCGCGAAAGGAGAAATCATGTCTTTCTCCTCCGCCAACTTTTTTATTAATCTGTCGCAAAGCATCTTCACTCCCCCCTTTTATAAATTCGCACCGCCGACCGTAATTGTATCTATGAGAATACTCGGTTCTCCCACTCCGACCGGAACCCACTGCCCGTCTTTGCCGCAGGTTCCGACTCCGTTATCCAGAGAGAAATCACTGCCGACCATGGAAATCCGTTTCAAAATACTCGGACCGTCTCCGATCAACATTGCTCCTTTAACGGGAACCGTGATTTTACCATCCTCTATAAGATACGCCTCGGACGCCGAAAACACAAATTTTCCGGATGCGACGTCAACCTGGCCGTCGGAAAACGATTTTGCAAAAATTCCGTTTTTCACGCGTGCAATCATTTCCTCTTGGGAGTGATCGCCGGATATCATAAAAGTATTGGTCATGCGAGGAATCGGCATAACCTTATAACTTTCCCGCCGACCGTTTCCGGTAACGCCGACTCCCATCAGATCCGCATTCATACGATCCTGCATGAAACCGACCAATTTTCCGTTTTCAATCAACACCGTACGTTGAGAATCCGTTCCTTCGTCATCCGTGTTCAGGGATCCTCGGCGATTCGGCAGCGTACCGTCGTCGACAACCGTGATGTGAGGCGCGGCAATCATTTCACCGAGCAAATTGTGGAACGAGGACGTTTTTTTGCGGACGGCGTCTCCCTCCAATCCGTGACCGATGGCCTCGTGCAGCAAGATCCCGGTCCATCCGTTACCCAGAACAACCGGCATTTCTCCGACCGGAGCCTTTACCGCCTGTAATTTAATTTCCGCCTGGCGCAGAGCTTCGTCAACATATTTGACTCTCGTTTCTTCCTCAAAAAGCAGGTCATAGCCGAAACGCCCGCCCCCGGAATAGGCTCCGCTCTCGAGAATTCCGTTTTTTTCAATTACCGTCTGAACGGACAAACGAACCAGCGGACGAATATCGAATATTCTTTTTCCTTCGTCGGTGAAAATCGAAATCACCTGCCACGATGCAGCGAGCGCCGCCGTCACCTGTCGAATATTTTCCGATTTGCTGCGGGCATATTCGTCGATTTTCTGCAATAATTTAATTTTATCTTCCGAAGAAAACGAGTTTAAAAATCGTCCGTGATCGTAGAGATCGTGCGCATTTTCCTTTATTTCCGTCCGACAATCCGAATTTTCGGATCTGATCGCTTCCAGCGCTTTTTTTACTGATTTTTCATCCAGAGAAGACGAATGCGAATAGCGCGAAACAGTATCTTTAAAGCTGCGCAATCCGAAGCCGCGCCTGAAAACAAAATTCGGAGCCTGCACGACGCTGTTTTCTACTCTCAGCGTTTCTTCTTCTTTATATTCGACAAACAGCTCCCCCCTATTTCCTCCGCTGAAAGCAGAAAAAGCCGTTTTTTCGATCGAATGCAGATCGCAGATACTGTTTAGAAATCCATCGGCCTTGGTCGACAATATGCTCATTGTATTTCTTCCGGCTCTGGTCGCTTTATTCCGGCAACGGCTGCGTCCAACTCCATCTGGGAACAAAATCCGAGCAAAACCGGATCGCGGGGCCGCAATTCGCTGATTCTCGCGTAGGTTCTGTTACGAATGGCGATGACGGTCGATTTTGTTGTCGCAAGCAAAGAGCAAACGGCGAGGTCCGACATATCCGG
>JAISCG010000150.1 GCA_031265715.1 Holosporaceae bacterium
TCTCCACAAAATCGGAATCGCACGCTCCTCAAAACGAAGCGAAATCATCAGACATTGCCTATCTTCGTGAATCTGACTTTGATCCATCATGAGCACGACGGTTTTTCCCTTCTTCGATATTTTTTCTACAACCTCCGATATGTAATAAGACATGACCTCCTCCGTCTTAATCAGAGGACTCGACAGCGTCCTTCGAATGTACAATTCTTTCCTCAGTTGTGATCGCTCTCTCAAATCATTCCTTATTGCTTCTTCCAATTCGCTTGTCTTTCCTGATATTATCTTCATGCAATTCCCCATTCTTATTAAAAAACGGCGCAATTGTACTCTCTTTTCCCTCTTATTTTAAGCTTTTATTAAGTGCAATGGGTGGTAAGCTATACTGTATGTATCACAATCCCCTAATTTTGTATGCAAAATTTTCGGCTAGCCGAGTAGTAACGAATTTGTCGCAATTACACTGACACATTCTTTATATGTATCGGCAATTTCCAATCGGCAATTAAGATAATGTCATATCTCGAAAAATAATTTGAAAAATTTTCATTTTTTCGCATGAAAATTTCAGAGGTTCGCTGGATTCTTTTTAACTGTTTATCGGTGATGGCGTTATAACATTTATCCGTATTTTTTCTTGATTTTACTTCAATAAAAGCAACAACGTCGCCTTTTTGAGCTATGACGTCTATTTCTCCGCAGACTGTCTTAAATCTGCGTGCCAATATTTTATAGCCTTTAACTTTCAGCAAACAAACTGCCAAAAACTCGCCCAGGTACCCCTTTATTTCGGTGGAATTCATCTTACCCGGGCAAATTTCCAAGTTTTTTTACTATTTTTTCCACAGCCAAACACACAGAATATCCGCGCCTCTCCACGGATTACCGGAACCTGCGTTTAAAGCACCCATAACCAATTTTCGTATATAATCGGCTTTCTTTTCTTCGTTCATTTCTTGTGCGCAACGCCCTGCAATTGCTTCTCCAAAAATCTCTATGAGACGCCTCACATCAGCTGCGCATACGGTCGGCGCACAACGCGGAGACGCCCACGGTATCCGCACTCCTTCCTCGTCAATCATAACTTCTTCTTCGTCACTTTCAACTTCTCCGTCAGTTTTAACCACAGAAGAGGCAAAATCAGTAGGCCTGCTGCGTAAGACATTTCCTAAGACTGGGGCCGAGGAACTCCGAATGACTTTTGCAACAGATCCGGTTTTAACCATAGAAAAGGCAAAATCCGAAACAAGAACCATTGCCAACAACAACATCTTTTTCATTTTATTTCCCACCTAAATCAACACACGGATTGTACCGGTAATTTTTTTTTTTGCAATCAAAATTTTAGAAAATATAATTTGAGTTTAGGGCTTTTTCCCAGAGAATATGGAGAAGCTTTTTTTCATAAAAAAGAGCCTTTAAATTTTTTAAACAAACTTTTGCAATCGATCGAAAATCTGTAGGTCGCATTAAGTTAGGTGTTTCCTCACGTCATTGCGAGAGCGACGCGGCAATCCGGATTTTAAATTTGCTTGAATTTGAGTCCTGGATTGCTTCGCTCCGCTCGTAATGACGCGAAAATGTTACCATAAATACTGCAGAAGACGATTTAAATTGAAATTTCAGATAAAAAAAGATTCGACGGGGGGTGAGGTACCTACTGGTGAAGTTGATCTTTTTGAAACTATTGTGTATAAAAATGAAAAAACGGGATTTATCATGAGCGAGTGGCTATACACGATAAAATGGAAACAATAACACGCGAGAAGGGACTTGCCGTCGGCAAAAACGAAAAATGGAGATTCTATACCAATATCTGACCGGCGTGCAGTTTTGCCAGCGTATAGAAGCGATTGTGGAAGCGTTTTTGTCCATAGAGAAAAAATGGGCGAGCCAAGAAATGCAAATCAAAAAAAACCTGACGCATTGACCGGCGTTCAAACTTGAAACGGCGGCGACACTAGGTAACAAAAATCGACGGCACACCGCCGCTTTTCGGAACGCTGAACAACTCCGTCATCGCCCACACCATCGCGTCCAATCGATCCGGAGACTTGCTTTTCGGCTCGTAGGTGGTCATTTGCATCTCCAATTTATGAAACTGACGAGCATGAAATATCATCTTTTTCTGATACAAAATAACGATCGGCTCTGCCCTCGCAATTTTCGAAACATTGGCGAAAACGGTTTTTATTTTTATTGAACTGTCAACGGATTTCAGCAAGTGGGAGAGCAATTCCCCGCCGGCGTTCGTTTCCATAACAACGAGTCTTGCCGAATATTTTCGATAGGCTTCCGCTACTTTTTCTGCCCAGATTTCGGGGGCGGCCGAGATGCTGAGGTCATCCAAAACGTATCCTTTACCGAATCCGTCGATTCCGGCGACCACTATGCCGGTTTCGTTGCTTTCGTTTCCGGAAGTCAGGGCCGGATCAACGCCGATCACAATATTATTGAGGAAATGCGGCGGCGATCGGTAGCAGCCTTCGATATCGCTCCGGGACCAGAGGGTGTTTGACGACTCATCCGTTATTTCGGCGTAGATTTCCTGAGATTCAAGGCGGGTACCCTTGAGATATTCCAGTTGTTTCAAAAATGTCGGCGACAAATTTTCCAGATTTTCCAGCGAAGTGCCGCGCACCGTGACGACGTCATCCCGCATCATTAGGTCTTTTATAAATTGGATCGGACGCGGCGTTGTGGTCAAAATTGTTTTGGGATTTTTCCCGAGACGCAGCGAAAACGACAGCTGCTCGAATGTTTCGCGGGGATACTGGAATTTTGCGAATTCATCAACCCACGCCGCGTCAAACTGAGGGCCGCGCAAATGTTCGTAGTGTTCGGCGCCGTACAAGGTGGCGATCGCTCCGTTGGGCCATTTTAAAAGTCGTCGGGACGGCAAAAATTCCAATTTTTCTTCAGGATCGGAGATGGAAAGCAGGCCGCTTTCTCCCTCCGCCATCACCTGCCGCGCTTCCTGAATCGTATTTGAAATCAGAGCAATTCTTTTGTATTGACCGCTCAGTGCCCACCTGCGAACAGCCTCTGCCGCAGATCTGGTTTTTCCGAATCCGCGACCCGCCAAAATCAACCAGACGTTCCAATCGCCGGGCGGAGGAATTTGGGCGGGACGAGCGATTTCTTCCCATTTTTTTTTATTCATGTTTTTCTCTCTTTTGTTTATCAAAAATTAATATTTGTGTATTACACTTCTCCGTGAGTAGTGATTTCAGATTAAAGAATTAAATTGCCGGAGGGTGGAAATGACTAAAAAAGAAGACGTCATCAGTATTGAAGAAGCCGTTGCCAGGAATGATGAAGAATGGCAGAAGAGGCTGCTGCTGCTGATCATCACCATGATCATCTCGTTTTTGAGCCTGGATCTGTAACGCTTTTTTCAATTTTTTTGCAGAGTCAACCGCGTTTTTCCGAAACGCGGGACACGGAAAACGCCGAAAGCCGACTCGGCGCCGTCTTCCGGGTGGCTATTCTGTTTTTACGGAACGTTTTTATTCCCTCGGACTGTCTCTTTGTATCACGAAAGAGCGAAAAAGTCAATTTTTTTCGAAAAAGGAACTTACCACCCGTCTCATTTAGTTAGGCGATTCCGCCTGGTCAAGTCTGAAGTGCACCGGCAAACTCTGGTGATTGGGAGGAATTTTATGCCCGGAACTGTATAGAAACAGTTGGAAAAGGTCATGAGAGGAAGTTAATGATGTACAAATTCTATACTTTTTATAAAAAAATAATAATTAGAATTTAAGACTAAGATTGAAAAAAATATTTCTTCTTTACCTTTTGTTAATTTCTTTTTGTTACACTCAGAAGTGTTAAAAGAAGAAAAGGAGTTAAAAATGAAACTTGAACAAGCATTTTGTCTGGCTTGCGCATCAATAGCTCTAAGTGGAACTGTTGAAGCTATGCAGGGTGGCGCACCGCGTGACTATAATGCAGCAGGAACTCGTAGTAGAGCACCCGATGCTCGCATTGCTTTCGATGATGATTCTGCTCTGGCCACAACCTATGCTGAGTCTGCCGCCACGCCTGATGGTGCAGCTGCTTTTGATCGTGATTTGGCAGCTAAAAGAACCGCTCTTGAGTTTTTCTGTACTTTCAACAATTTTCTTGGTTTCAGCCAGCAAATTTTATGTTACTACTCAGCTATGCCAATAAATGGAAGGAATTTGGGAACAGCGCAGCGATAGAATCGAGCACACACTTCAGCGTTCGTTTTGCGGTCAATATATAGCTTTTCAAACGAACAAA
>JAISCG010000004.1 GCA_031265715.1 Holosporaceae bacterium
ACAGCCTCCGTGACCTTCTCCCCGAGGAAATTCTCGGCCGATTCTTTCATTTTTTGAAGAATAAACGCGCTTATCTGGCTCGGGCTGTATTTCTGTCCCCTCGAATCAACCCAGGCGTCGCCGTTATCTGCGGCAACAATGTTGTAAGGCGCTTTGTACTTTCTTAAATATTCGTCGTTGTGTTTCCTGCCGACCAATCTTTTGATCGCGTAGAAAGTATTTTTGTAGTTCGTTACAGCCTGACGTTTCGCAGCCTGACCAACCAGTCTTTCATTATTTTCGGAAAACGCGACAATCGACGGCGTTGTCCTGCTCCCTTCGGCGTTCTCGACGACCTTCGGAGCCCCACCATCCATAATAGATACACAAGAATTTGTTGTACCTAAATCAATACCAATAACTTTACTCATAACAATCCCCTTTCATAGGCAAATTAAAACACGCAAAACCCTCATGGGCGCTTTGCAAATTTCACGGAAAAAAACCCCATCCTAGGCATCCCCTTCCGATCAACGGTAACCATTACCACCGATAAGCCATATGCTATACTGTATTGGAAAAAAGTCAAGCGCTCTTTTTAAAAAATTTTATCTGCTTAGATTTCACTCAGAAGAAAAAAATGGCGGGTAGCAAGTAAAAAAAGCTTGTGTTTTTGTTTATTGTGACATATTTAATAACCGTTACGGAACGGGTGATTTCGAAATAAACAATTAGGAGAATAAATGAAAAAGAATCGCGATATTAGTGTGGCAAAAATACTGTTGAGTGCGGCTTTGGTTTTGTCGACGGTGGAGCAAAGCAGTTCAATGAAATTGGTTAATAAGGTATTTTTTTCGACCAGTACTGAGGAGATCCAAGAGACTCCGAATTTAATGCATTTCGCCACGCATTTACTGTGTCTCGCCGTGGATGGAAATACAACTGAAATCGGATCGCTGATGAATCGAGACATTGGGGCTAAAGCGGCCAATTATCTTGGACAATCTCTGATAGATATGGCTGTCAGAGCCGGAAATATAGATACGGTCAATTTTCTGCTCGACTGCATGGTAGATGTTAATGCGGCAGATGGACCTCATGGACAAACTCTATTGCACGCTGCTGTCGAATCCGGAAATATAGATATGGCCGGACTTCTGATTGATCGCGGCGTAGATCTTGAGGTGTCCGATGAGTTTGGAGAAACTCCGTTGCGGACTGCTATTCTATTATCAGATATGAATATGATAGAATTCCTGATTAATCGCGGTGCAAAAGTTAATGAAGGCGGCACGATTGAACAAACCCCGTTGCACGCCGCTGTCGAATCCGGAAATATACCTATGGTCTGGGTTTTACTTAGGTTTGTGACAGATGTTAATGCGACCATCAATATTGCAGATCCTTATGGGCAAACTATATTGCACGCCGCTGTCAAAACCGGAAATGTACCTATGGTCACACTTCTGCTTGATCTTGGCGCAAAGGTTGATGCAGTCGATGAGCTTGGAGAAACTCCGTTGCGGACTGCCGTTCAATTCTCAAATTTGGATATGATAAAACTTCTGATTAGTCGCGGCGCAGATGCTCGTAAAACTGATGTTTTTGGCCACACTCTGTTGCATGATGCTGTCTTGTTAGGAGATGAGCTTAAGATCGACTTTTTTCTAAGATTCGGCTTAGATGTTCGTGCACTCGATGCCGGCGGAGAAACTCCGATGGGATATACAGAGAAATTAAGAAATTGTGCTACACTCTATAGACAAACTCTGTTGCATGATGCCATCAAGTCTGGAAAAACAGCTAGGGTCGCATTTCTGCTTGACCATGGAGCAAAGATTGATGCAGTCAACGAGCTTGGAGAAACTCCGTTGCGGACTGCTGTTCAATTCTCAAATCTGGGGACGATCGCACTTCTGATTAAGCGTGGCGCAGATGCTCATGAAATCGATTTTTGTGGTCACACCCTGTTGCATGATGCTGTTTTGTTAGGAGATAGGAGTAAGGTCGCATTTTTTACAATTTTCGGCTTAGATGTTCATGCACTCGATGCTGGCGGAGAAACTCCGATAGGTTATGCTGAGAAATTAAAAAACGGTACGTTCCGCTTGCTAAACTCTGAAGACGCACTATGTTTTTTGCAGAGTGTGGCATTCGGGCAGAGTCCTATTGTTTATCAATTTTGTTCGCGAGCTTTTAGAAAGGGAAAATAGGACTATAGGCGAGTTCCCAACAAACCGGCCGTCGGATCTTTCTTCTGCTTAAATTCCAGTCAGAAGAAAGACCCGGCGGGTGGTAAACTTCAGTTACTTTTTCCTTTTGAATTTCGTCAGTTGCGGATTTTCCGAGATCATCAGTTCGGCAATTTGGACGCTGTTCAGAGCTGCTCCCTTGCGAAGATTATCGCTCGTGATCCAGAACAAAACTCCGTTTTTAACCGTATTGTCCCTGCGGATGCGACTTACGTAAACCGCATCCTCTCCCCGGGCCTCAATCGGCGTTATGAAATCGGATCGAGGATCTGCCGGCGAAATGCCATCGACCGTTTCAAACGCTTCGTAAATCATGGCCTCGTCCGCCTCTCCGCTCAGTTCGCAGGCCACCGATATGGAGTGGCCGACAAACACCGGCACTCTCACGCAGGTTACGGCAATTCTTACGTTGCTTTTCAGGATCTTACAAACTTCACAGGAAATTTTGTCTTCCTCTTCGGTGACTCCGGAATTATACAGGTGCCCGATCGCCGGAATAACATTGAATGCAATTTGTTTTTGAAAAACTTCCGGTCGGGGAGTGCCCGCCGAAATTAACTCTTTGGTTTGATTATACAATTCGTCTGCGGCTCTGCGTCCGGCTCCGGAAACCGACTGGTACGTTGACGCAACGACTCTTTTCACGGAGGATAATTGCGACAGAGCCTTCAGAGTCATAGCCAGCGGAACCGCAATGCAGTTCGGAGTGGATACGATTCCCAGCGGAGCTCCCTTCGTGAGCGAATCTGCATTTACTTCCGGAATTATTAGGGGCACCTTGAGATTCAGTCTAAAATGTGAGGATTTATCGATAATCGTGCAACCGGCTGCAGTTACAGCGTCGGCGTATTTTTGGGATATTCCGTTTCCGGCGCAGAAAATTGCGATATCGGTTTCGGAAAAATCAAAATCCGATATGTTCTGCACTTTTATTGCCCTGTCGTAGAACGAAACTTCCTTTCCGACGGATTTTTCCGAGGCAACCGCCGTGACATTGTTAATCGGAAAATTTCTTTCTTCCAGGATTTGCAGAGTTTTCATCCCCGTATTTCCCGTCGCTCCGATTACAGCTATATTATATTTGTTTTTCATGATACTCTCCCGAACATGCATTATTCTAAAGCTTAATCTTGATTAACTCAAAGAAAAACTTGAAAATAGTTGCACGATCGGTAGTATTTGACAGCAAAGGAGCTACAATGAAAAAATTTGATCGCGAGATTTTTGAAAATGCAAAAGCCTGGCCGTTTGAGGAGGCGCGCAAGCTGTTGTCCCGGGAAAGTGTGCGGGAAAAAGGATACGCGCTGTTCGAAACCGGCTACGGGCCTTCCGGATTGCCTCACATCGGCACCTTCGGGGAAGTCGTTCGAACAACTTACATAAGGAATGCTTTTGAACATCTCAGCGGCGGTTTCAAAACCAAGCTTTTTGCATTTTCCGATGATCGCGACGGTTTGCGGAAAGTTCCGGATAACATTCCCAACAAACAATTGATCGAAAAATACATAGGATTTCCGCTGACGGATATTCCGGATCCGTTCGGATGCCACGAAAGTTTCGGTCATCACAATAATTGCAAATTAATGGAATTTCTCGATTCTTTTAATTTTGAGTACGAATTTTACAGCGCCACGGATTGTTACAAAAAAGGGATATTCAACGAGGTGCTGCTGAAGGTTTTGGAGTGTCATCGGGAAATACTGGAGGTGATGCTGGCGAGTCTGCGGGAGGAAAGAGCCGGGACATACAGTCCGTTTCTTCCGATTTCTCCGAAAACCGGGCGCGTGCTGCAGGTCAAAATCGAGGAATATCGGGTAAAAGACGGCACCGTTGTTTTTCGAGATGAGGACGGAACTCTGACCGAAATTCCGGTCACCGACGGAAATTGCAAATTGCAGTGGAAAGCGGATTGGGCGGCTCGCCAGGTAGCCTTCGGGGTTGATTATGAAATGGCCGGAAAAGATCTCATCGATTCGGTTAATCTTTCCGGGAAAATTTGCAAAATTCTGGGAGGAACGCCGCCGGAAGGTTTTAACTATGAGCTTTTTCTGGATGAAGAGGGAAAGAAAATCTCAAAATCGAAGGGGAACGGACTCGGAGTCGAGGAATGGCTGCGCTACGCTCCTCCGGAAAGTCTTGCAAATTTTATGTATGCGTCTCCCAGGAGTGCTAAAAGGCTGTATTTTGACGTTATTCCGAGGCAGATCGACGATTACTCGACTCATCTGCGAAATTTTAAAAGTCAGGAACCGGATAAGCAGGTCAACAACCCCGTGTGGCACATTCACAACGGAAATCCGCCGAAGCCGGAGCCGGAAATCTCGTTTTTGCTGCTGCTGAATTTGGCCGGTGTTTGCAACACGTGCGACAAAAACGTTCTCTGGGGATTCATCCGCAAATACGTGACAAATGCGTCTCCGGAAAAAATGCCGTTTTTGGATAGACTTGTGCAGTACGCCATCAACTATTACCGGGATTTTGTGGTGGCGAAAAAACGCTATCAACCGCTGACCGATCTCGAGAGAAATTCTTTCGGTGATTTGTTGGCCGAGTTGAACAAGCTGAGCGAATCCGAATCCGCTGACGAAATTCAAAAAATTGTGTTTGATATCGGGAAAAAACATGATTTTCCGGATTTAAAATCCTGGTTTAATGCGCTCTATCGCGGTCTTCTCGGACAGGAAGACGGGCCGCGCATGGGATCTTTCATCGCGCTCTACGGACTTGAAAATACAAAAAAATTAATTGAGGACGCCATGGCGAGGAAATAAATGGATCAAAGGGCTTTATATCAAGTTTTGAAATGGTTTTCGGACACCGGAGTGTCTGATATAACTTCCGATGCGGTTGCGACTCAGCGCCCGGCGAAGAAGGAGATCACAACGCTGGCCGAGCTGAAAGAAGCGATTTCAAAGGTCGATATTCCCCTGAAAAAATGCGCCCTCAACATGGTTTTCGGAACCGGGAACGAAAACGCGGATCTGTTGCTTCTGGGAGAAGCTCCCGGGGAAGAGGAAGATAAACAGGGGCTTCCGTTTGTCGGGCAAAGCGGTCTGCTGCTGGATAAAATCCTGGCGGCGGTCGATCTTGACAGAACAAAGGTTTACATAACGAACATTCTTCCCTGGAGACCCCCGGGAAATCGAACTCCGACAGGTCAGGAAATTTCGATGTTTCGACAGTACGTGTTGAAGCATATTTCTCTGGTTAATCCGAAGGTGGTGGTATGCCTCGGCGGTACCGCGACGAAGGCGCTGCTGCAAACAACGGACGGGATAGTTCATCTGCGCGGAAAATGGACCGAAATTCCCGAAATTTCCGCGAGAATCATGCCGACTTTTCACCCGGCTTATTTGCTGCGTTCTCCGTCTCAGAAAAGAGAAGTTTGGCACGATTTTTTGAGTGTCCGAGATTATTTATCGCAGTAGAATAATTAATTTTTCGATGTGCGGTTGTTGTGCTTTTACCACCCGTCTGATCTTTTTTTTATCTAAAATTTTAATTTCCTTTTGAATCGTCCCCTACAGTAATTCCCGGCTCCGCATGCGAACAGCGCAAACAAAATTAAAACAAAATAGGGACAATTTTTAAGTTTTCAACCTTGTGCGGACAACATCTATCGCTATTTTTTTTACTGAAATTTCAAATGGTGCGCCCTGTAGGATTCGAACCTACGACATCCGGCTTAGAAGGCCGGCGCTCTGTCCAACTGAGCTAAGGACGCTCTCACATGCAAAGTAAATATCAAAAAAATACAAAAACATCAAGTTGTTTTTTTGTTGTGTCCTAGGTTCTGCAGGGCTTTTTGAATCATTCTCCACAGTACCTGTGGTAACATTTTCGCGTCATTGCGAACGGGACAAAGCAATCCAGGACTCAAATTCTAGCAAATTTAAACCCCGAATTGCCGCACCGCTTCTCGCAATGACGGAATGAAACGCCTAATTTAGTGCGACGGACGCTTATTCTGAAATGCGAGGAGCCTTGACATTCGAACTGCCTCTACTTAAAGTGTCGCACCGCTCTTGCAGGCGCATCTTTTTTTATAGTTACCACCCTTGAACCTCTCGCAAGCGTCCGCTGAAATTCTGCAGCGCCAGGGTCGTTTTGCACACGAAGTCTATCAAATTCGTCCGCGGTGTAGAATAGTCCGAACCTTTTCCAGTCTGCAACTCTTTTCGGCAAGTCAACTCCGCAGTATGCTACGCGAATACCAAAGGGATGTTCATAATTCAGATCAAGTTGAACAGGGCTTGCTTCCTCAACGATCATCGGCAATCCTCTGCATTCGTAGTCATGATCTGAATGAAACGAGGGAGCCCAGCGTGCACTAAGTCCACCACTGTCTCCCAGTTGTATATCCCCGACACATGTTATGAAATCGAAATGAGAAAGCTCTCCTCTTCTTATTGCCTTTCCTAATTCTATATCTAAGTCACGAGCAATTTCCCCTGCTTCTGCATCGTCTTTTGGATATACCGCAATATACTTTCCCGCCTGTGACGAACCTTTCATGTATCGAGACTTACATATAAGTAATCGGAACGGATGTAGCGCCGCAACATACTTATAAGAAGCGCCGCATCTATTTAACCGCGGCAGTACAACTCGAGCGACGGCTCCCGCTGAAGTTGGAGTGGCAGATACATGTATTTTCCACCCTCCCTCTCCCAGTTCTTCTCCTATTTGACACCAAGTGGGTGCACACGGATTTGATGAATATCTCCCGGTTTTACCCAACACATCTTTTCTCATTATTGCCTTGACAGTTGCAATAGACCTAGAATAGGGGATCATCCGATACCTCCCCCAGCCTACACTTATTTCTTTTAATTCCGTTCCAACCAGTTGAATACTCCCGTCGCCGGAAAAACTCGGCTCGCATGCCGCATCCGCCATATTTCCTCTCACATCCGAGCCGAAAATATCAGGATTACTCCTTACCGTTTCTGCATAAGCTTCATCCAGGATCCTGTTTTGCGCCAGTATTTCCTCCAAATTACAACCTTGAGGATATACCGCTTCAGATCTTGCTCTTACTCTATCCGAGTGTTCACCATATTCGTCAATCCAAGACCAGGCGTTTCTTTTGGCCATGCATTCCCGCGCTTTTTCATCACCATCGCTTGCCAGTATCATTAACGTCTTGTATGCATTGAAAAACTGCAAATACTGAACCGATGTTAGTGTTATTTCACCGGTTATCATGGCAATGTCTATAGTTTGCAAGGCTGTCACTAAATCCCCTGTATAATAGCAATTAGCTAAAGCGTTGCCGGCGAATGCCGGCAGCTTACCGAAGATTTCACCAATGCCGGAAGACATCCCGTTTGCCGGCGAAGACAAGGCGAAGCACGTACACAAACACAGCACTTTCTTTTTCATTTGTTTCTCCCCATAGTTGATATGGGCATACTATCAATCAATCACCCCTTCTGTCAACCATTTTTTGAAAAAAATCTCCCCCCCAGGGCTTTTTCCTAGAGGAGGGAAGAGGTTTTAAATTTTTCAAACAAACTACTGCAATCGAGTGAGAATCTGTAGATGGCGTCTCTAAAATTACTGATTTTCCAATGTTTTAGCA
>JAISCG010000030.1 GCA_031265715.1 Holosporaceae bacterium
CTGGTGGCCAACGGAGAGCTCAGCAAACCGGAAGAATTTGATGAAATCGTTCTGCCGTCAAACGGAAGAGGGAAAGTCGTCCGCATAAAAGACATCGGAAAATCCAAGCTTGTGGCGGAAGATATTCGTTCCGGTGCCTGGTTTAACGGAAAAGAATGCGTGACGCTGGCAATAACAAAGCAGGAATCGGCCAATCCGATTGATCTCAGTGCCTCAGTTAACAAAATAATGCCTGATATAAGAGACATGCTTCCGACTGGAGTATCGGCGGTGGTGGTGATGGATGAGGCGAAAGACATAAAAGCGTCGCTATACAATGTGTACAGGGCTATTTTTGAAGCGGTATTCCTGGTGATATTGGTTGTGTTCATGTTTTTGTGGTCTTTCAGAGCTACACTGATCCCGATCGTGACCATTCCGGTATCGCTTCTGGGAACTTTGATACTTCTGCTCTTGTTTGGTTTTTCGATAAACACGTTTACGCTGCTGGCGATGGTTTTGGCCGTCGGTTTGGTGGTGGATGACGCCATTGTCGTGCTTGAAAATATCCACAGACACATGGAAAAGGGACTTTCCCGATTTAAAGCCGCCGTGGTCGGATCGAAAGAAATATTTTTCTCGGTGGTGGCCATGACGCTGACGCTGGCCATAGCCTATATCCCGATCGCTCTTACTCCGGGAAAAGTGGGGCGATATTTCCGAGAATTTGCGCTGGCTCTGGCCGGATCCGTTTTGATTTCCGGATTTGTCGCGGTGACTTTATCTCCGATGATGTGTTCAAAATTGCTGAGAAGCGATCCGAAAAAGAAAGCGACGACAAGCGCCTGGGAAAAAGCCACCGCCTGGCAGGAACGCATCCTAGCGCTGATTGAATCAAAATATCTCAGCATTTTGAGTTTTGCGATGGACAGAAAGGCCCTCACTCTGATCATCGGAGGATTAACGGCCTGCATCGGAATTGTCCTGACCAACATATTGCCGTCCGAAAGCAAACCTCTGGAAGATACCGGACTTATCGGCATACACGGCAACGCTCCCGTCGGATCAAGTTACACTTTTATGAAGAACAGTGCCGGTAGGATAGAAGAAACTTTGAAAAAAACCCCTTCGATGCTTAACAGATGGATCACGGCAGACACCTCAAAAATAGAGGGATTTGTGCAGTTGGTCGACTGGGAAGACAGGGATATGAAAGCAAAAGAAATTTCCGAAAAAATTAATTCTTCGCTGAAAGAAGTTCCGGGAGTTTCGTGCACGGCGTCGGCCGGATACGGCGGCGGCGATAAGGACGTCGTTGATTTCGTTCTGCAAACAAACCAAAGTTATGAATATCTCACAAAATACGGACAAAAATTCCTCTGGTCTCTGCAATCGAATTATGAGGGACTGAAGCATCCGATACAATCGTCACTGCTCCAGCCTCAGCAGGAGTATGTGCTGGACATAGACCGAAACAAGGCTGCTTCACTGGGGGTTTCTGCTAAAGACATAGTCGAAGCCGTGGAGTGTTTCGTAAAGGGAACGAAGGCCGCAAACGTTCAGCGCGAAGCAAATCGCGACGAATTATTTGTGCAGGCCGAAAAGAAAATGCGCGAGACCCCGGATGACCTTAGCAGAATGCAGGTAAAATCGAAATTATATACCAAGGATAATGAGATCAA
Source organism: Holosporaceae bacterium (assembly GCA_031265715.1). GTDB lineage: Bacteria > Pseudomonadota > Alphaproteobacteria > UBA3830 > UBA3830 > JAIRMQ01. The sequence continues at coordinate 1,662 of JAISCG010000030.1, forward strand.
GATGGTTCCGATTCTGGATTTAATTTCAGTCAGAGAACGTTCGTCCCCCCTAGGCTTAAATCACCACAATCAGATGTTATCGATTGTGGCCTTCGGAGACATTGCGAAGGGATACAGTTTGGGCGGCGTTGTGGAAGATCTGGTCGAGCTGAAAAACAAATATCTTCCGGATACAATCCAGCTGACCTTTTCTGGAGAAACGAAAAATTATCTCGAGGAAAGCAAGCAGATTGTGTTGATTTTCCTGCTGGCGTTGGTTTTCGTGTTCCTGGTGCTTGCCGCTCAGTTCGAGAGTTTTATCGATCCGTTTATAATAATGCTGAGTGTGCCGTTTTCAATCACCGGTGCACTGATTACCCTGTATATTTCGCCCGAGGGCAGCCTGAACATCTACTCCAAGGTGGGAATGGTGACGCTGATCGGACTGATAACCAAACACGGAATTTTAATCGTGGATTTTGCTAACAGACTGCGAGAAGAAGGTAAAGAGCTTGTGGCTGCCGTGAAACAGGCGGCGTTCATGCGTCTACGTCCGATTTTGATGACAACTTTTGCAATGGTCATAGGGTCGGTTCCTCTGGCGATGGCGTCCGGAGCCGGAGCAAGCGCGAGACGCCAGATCGGCCTGGTTATCGTCGGAGGACTGAGCTTCGGAACACTCTTCACGCTGTTTATTGTTCCGATAATTTATACGCTTATATCATCGAAAACGAGAAAAGCACCGGGGGAAGAGTAGACCTGTTCATGTATAGGAAGCGGCCATGATGATTGGTTACTACTCAGCTAACCGAAAATTTTGCATACAAAATTAGAGGATTGTGATACATAGAGTATAGATTATAAAAGTAAAAGTATTTGGATAGATGGAAGAAGTAACCTGCAATGAATTGCTAAGGGCGGAGATTGTTGAGCTTCAGCGACAGAACAGCGCTCTTCTTGAAAAGATTGCATTATTAGAACAAAGAATTCTGCAACTTGAGGCGATGCTTGATAAAAACTCAGGCAATTCATCAAAGCCGCCATCGACCGACAGTTTTCGAAAAATTCAAAATTCCCGTGAGAAATCCGCCAAAAAGAGCGGCGGGCAAATTGGTCACAAGGGTCATTCGCTAAAATTACCGAAAAACCTTGATGAGTTGGTGAAGTAAGGCGGCGCGCGGATCCTTAAAACAAAAGAGCACACAACATTCAGTGTATGTGTTCGGACACATTCCACACAAAATGCCGTTCTCATGACCCTAAATCCGCAGAAAAATGATAAGGGCGTGGAAAAAGACGGTATTTTGACGGCGTATAACGGAATTCTATCCCATGATCATGATAAAAAATTTTACAAATACGGCAATCTTCATGCGACATGCGGAGCTCATCTGTTGAGGAATCTGAAGGGACTTCAGGAATCCTGCAAAATAGAGTGGGCGAATGGATTCAGAAAGTTTTATTCAGAATTAAACGATTATAAAAATTCGACGGACGTGTGCTCTTCCGAAAAATTGGCGGAAATTGAGCGAAAATACGATGAACTGATTGAG
>JAISCG010000045.1 GCA_031265715.1 Holosporaceae bacterium
TAATAATACTATCTTTTCTAAGAGAACTCCGATTTGTCGCCTAAGCTCGGCGTTTTCTGCTTTTAGCAATTCATTGCAGGTTACTTCTTCCATCTATCCAAACACTTTTACTTCTATAATCTATACTCTATGTATCACAATCCTCTAATTTTGTATGCGAAATTTTCGGCTGGCTGAGTAGTAACGAATAATCGCCTTGCGGCAATCAATATTTGATTCAATTTCCTTCGTTTTTTCCTCCAGATCCTTTTGTCGTTGCAGGATTTCTTCGCTTGAAAACGATTCCCTCGCCAAATCAGGCAGATCCGGAGCTTTGTACTCCGAGCAGGCCGACAGCAGCAGCATCATCGCAGAAATTTTTCGCATCACCCGTCCATCGATTTAATTTTTGTCAGTAATCTTGTTTTCAGTGATTCTATTTTCGACGGAAGAGGTTTCTCTATGTAGCATTTTTTGCGAACGTCGGCACTCGGATATATGTCCGTGTTGCCGATCAAATCCGCGTCGACATAGGGCGCGGCCTTCACGACGGCGTTGGCTCGTGAGGTAATGTTTGTGACTTCGGCTATCACCGCCGGGTGAAACAGAAATTTCAAAAATGCGTAAATATTATTGATATGTCGCGCTTTCAGCGGAATTGCGGCAACATCTATCCACAGAGACGCCCCTTCCTTCGGAGAGAAAAATTTTATATTCGGATTTTTTGTATCGCGCTGAACTTTTAAAACATCTCCGGAAGTTGCAAAAGTAACGCAGGCGTTGCCGGATGCGAGATCCTCAAACCCGAAAGATGTAAATTTCGATATATACGGGCGAATTTTTTTCAGATGCTCGGCGGCTTTTTTTATATCATCCTCATTTTCCGTTTCCGGATCCAGTCCCAGATAGGCCAAAACGGCCGGGAACATTTCATCCGGAGATTCATAGAATGAAATCCTGTATTTGCTGAGTTTTTTCGCATTTTCAGGATCGAACACCAGGGCAAAAGTATCCCGGGGAAAATCTCCGAGCACTTGTCGCAGAATTTCATCGTTTGCACCTATGCCGGATATTCCGAATTGAAAAGGAACGGCGTGTTTGTTCTCCGGGTCGTACTCCGCGAGTCTGTCGAGGACGTCTTTGTCGAAGACCGACATATCTATGCGACTCTTATCAAATTCCTTGTAAATTCCGGCCTTCAATTGTCGGGAAAAATTAGGCCACGCCGTCGGAAATACAACGTCGTATTTTATTCCGCCGGCCAGCAATTTCGCCTCCAGGATTTCGTTGGAATCGAATATATCCACCACGACCTTCACCCCGGTTATTTCTTCGAATAACTCGATCAGTTCATGGGGAATGTAGTCCATCCCTATGATGATATACAGCTGTTTTTCCTCATCAAACGGTCCAAACTGTTCCCCGGACAGCATTTCGTACAGCCGGGAATTTTCGACGTTTTCTTTGCTGCTTTTTTCAAAAAGAAAGGCGTACAATATGCAGAAAAATAATATTGCCGCCGCACACCTCTTCATTCCTTCAACTCGAGAGGCGCCTCCAACAACATCGCTTCCTCTTCTTCAGCTCTCTTTTTTCGGGAATAGACGCAGGCCCCGTAGGGAATGGAGATCAGGTATATAGTTACCGCGGATGCAAGTGTCAACCACACGTCGGTTACCAAACAAATGACAAACAGGGCGGTGGCAGCAATAATCGCGATCTGCGAAGACTTATTATTACTCACCTCCGCCATTTTTGATGAAAAAGTTCTGACGGAGCTGATCATTAAAATTCCGGACCCCAGCAGACAGAACGCCATAAATTTCGACGCCAGAAATATGGAATTATTTGTAAAAAAGAAAAGAATCATCGGGAAAAGAGCCAAAATCGCCCCGGCCGGCGCCGGCACTCCCTTAAAAAATTTTTTCTCCCAGGCAGGTTTCGTATCATCGGACAGAAGCTCGCTGTTAAATCTCGCCAACCTCAGAGCACAACAAACCGTGAAAAACATGCATATCCCCCAGCCTGCGTTTTCCAGCAGATACACGGATTGCAGAAATAAAATAATCGCCGGAGCCACTCCGAAACAAACCAAATCAGACAGGGAATCCAGCTGAGCTCCGAACTGCGAAGACTGACCAAACAGCCTTGCCACTTTTCCGTCGAGAGCATCCAGCAGCGCCGAAACAAAAATGCAGAGCACGGCCATTTCCGGTTTTTGAAACAATGCAAAGCGAATGGAAGTCAGCCCCACGCAAAACGCTGAAATCGTAACCATTCCCGGCAGAAATCGAACAAAAACGGGACTCTTCTTCTGAAAACCGAATTCCCCGCTTTCAACTCCGGATTCGCAAACATTTTCCCTCATTCACCGATCTCCTTCCTGCTAAAATCTGTTAAAACAGTTTCCCCTGCAACGGTAATCTGCCCCTCTTCCACCAGTATATCAGAATCTTTCGGCAAATAAACATCCACTCTGCTGCCGAATCTTATGATTCCTATGCGTTGCCCGAGTTCCAGTTCCTGCCCCTCCGTGACGTCGCAGCGGATTCTTCTGGCAAGAAGCCCGGCGATCTGCACAAACACCACCCGATTATCCTCCGGGGTGCGCATAAAAGTGGCTCGCCTCTCGTTATATTCACTCGCTTTGTCGAGGGTTACGTTGAAAAATCTGCCGGGAATGTAGAGCATTCGCTCGATCACGCCGGTAACCGGGGCACGATTCACATGAACATTGAACACACTCATAAAAATACTGATTTTTTTCCACTCTCCGTACAACCCGAGCTCTTCGGCCGGAACGCCCGTTGTGATTTTCAGTACTATTCCGTCGGCGGGACTTATGACAACGGATTTTTTGGAAGGATGAACTCTTTCGGGATCGCGAAAAAAAGCCAAACACCCCGCAGTCATCAGAAAACCAAGCCACCCCATGTTCGTTCCCAGACTCCCCATAAGCACTGCAACTATAAAAATAACAAAAGCAATTCTGCATCCGTCTTTATCAAACGGTAACTTGACGTCCATAAATTCGTAACTCCTAAAATTTAATTCGGGACGTATTATATTTCTTTTCTTTTAATAATTCAATTTCCGGTTCGGACAAGCTGTCGGCATAATGCAAAAACGGTGTTTTCATTTTAAAAAATCTCCTTCAAATTTGCTTTTTATTAACTTCTTTATGGTTACATAGATTGTGGTGTTATGGAGAGAGCGGTGGCTAATTATTCCGGAGACAACGAAGAAGAAAAAGGCTTTTTCAACAAAAACAAACTCGTATCGCTTATGATAATTGTTTCGTGCGTACTCTTCGTATTTGTTTTTTTTGTGGAAAAAACCAAGATTTTTGTGGAAATGGTTCCTACGTTGCGCGGAGAAGTCTCTCTGGAGAACGGATTTTCCATCACAACCATAAATAACCGATATCCGATTCTGATAAAAAAAGACGATCCGATCGTGGGAAACCGACTCAGATTTTCCGGTGATATAAAATCGCTTTTTTCCGAGGTATCGATTTTTTTGGCGCCGCGCAGCGGAGTCATCGTCGAAGTGGGATCTCATTTCGGATACAACGTCATAAATATCGCGAAAAAACTGGGAGAATCAAGCAAATATTACGCGTTTGAGCCCAATGCGGGCGTATTTTCGTGCCTGAAAAAAAGCGTTTTTCTGAATGATATCGAAAAAGTTGTGATTCTGAGAAGTACGGCGCTTTCCGATTCGGAGACCTCTATTCCCATAGAGGATTGTCTGTCGATGTCGTCGGAATCAAGCACTTCCCGTGCAAAGCCCCGCATGATCGTCGTGGGATCCTCCACCGTGGATAAGGAGCTGGAAAATGAGCCGACTCCGGTATCTCTGTTACTGATAGACGTTCCGGGGAGTGAGTTTTCCGTGATCAAAGGGGCGCAGAAAATCATCGAAAATTCGCAGGATATAAAAATAGTTATGTCCTTTGATCGCGAAAATTCCATAAAAAATTCCGACATCGGATTTGAGCTGCAAAGATTGAAAAACCTCGGTTTCAACTTTTATCTGATAAGCAGTTTTGAAAAATTCAGGATGATCAGCGCTGAGGAAATTATGTCCGAGGACGATGGGGTTTTGGTGATGACGAGAAACAAAAATTTTAACCTGAGCAGTTTTTAATGTAGTGGAGGTGGAGAATGAAAAAGTATACTTTACTGTTAGTGTGTGCGCTATTTTGTTCGGCGGAAGTCGGAGCAATCGGCGATCCGAGTGAAGATGCCGACGATGTAGCGGCCGATCTTTCCGAGGAAGCATCAAAACCTGCAGTTCCGGCCGTTAATTCAGATGAAACAGACGCATTTTTGGATGCGCTTTTAGCTATGCTCGTTGAAGGGGCGGAAAGAGATCCGGTAAATAATCTGCCGCTTTTAATTCAATTTGTAAAATTTTTGGCACTATCAAATGTCGAACATTTGGATTCCAGGTATATTAGAGCGGTTATCGTAATCATCAGCAGTCACCTGTCCGGGTTGCCCAACGGTGATTTCAAAAAATTGCTTCAAAATTTGCGCGACATCCTATCGAAACTGGTTACATGCAAAGCCTCAGCTTTGAACGAAATAGAATCCGGAAAGGCAAGCAAAGAACATCCGTTCTCAGAATTGGGAGATCCTCTGCTGGCCATGGTATTTGCAATGTCCGAGTACGTCAACCCGGAGCGTTTGGAGAAACTTGTACATTTTTGCCGAAACGTTTGCGGCGAATTAAAAGATGATAACTCGAAGGAAGTTCGGGATTCCGTGAGTAAATTAAATAAAATATCATCGGCTTTGGAAGATTTGGTAAATTGCGTAAATAATCTGAGAGAGCAGAGAGACAGAGTGGAAGAAGCGATTAACAAGGGAATCACGCTTGATAAATATCCGGATATGGATAATTTGAAAAAAGCTGCCGAAGCCACGGATAATTCCGTTAAAACGAAAAAATAAAATCCGAACGTCATTACCGGGAGTGAAACGACGCGGCAATCCGGATTTTAAATTTGCTTGAATTTTAGTCACGAATTACTTCGTCGCGTTGCTTTTCGCAATGACGAGATGAAACGCTCAGTCAAATGCGTCGGGTGGCAAGGCTGCATCGTTTTAATATTTTGATTTATCTGATCGATATAGTAGACTTGCCGAAGGTTTATTCGGTTTTTCAGATGATGTACAGAATAGAAGAAAAAGTTATCGCTGTTCTTTTAAAAATAGCGAAAAAGGTCAGCGGCCACGATTTGATCATATCAATCCCGGCTGTTTGGATTTTTCTTTTTTTTATCTGTCCGTGTCTCATTCTGATACAAATAAGTTTTTCCGAAAGCATTATTTCTTCGCCGCCGTACACTTCCATTGTTGATTGGATTTCCGGGAATATTTTACAGGTTCGACTGAATCTCTGGAATTACATGGTTCTTCTAACGGATGAAATGTACAGACAGGGACTTTTTACCTCTCTTTTGATCGCAGCGACTTCGACATTTTGTTGTTTGCTGATCGGATTTCCGATGGCCTATGCAATTGCCAGAACATCCGAAAAATATCGAAATATTTTGCTGATGCTGGTGGTTCTTCCGTTTTGGACATCGTTTTTGATAAGGGTTTATGCCTGGATTATGCTGCTCAGTCCCTGCGGTTTTGTAAATAATATGCTGATAAAATTTCAGCTGATCGATGCTCCGCTGCCGTTGATGAATAATTCGTTTGCCGCTTGTATCGGGATTATCTACGCCTATCTTCCGTTTATGATTTTTCCCCTGTACAGCGCCGTTGAAAAAATCGATTATTCGCTGATTGAAGCCGCCTATGATCTGGGGAGCTCGCCTGCGACCGCTTTTTTCTCGATAGTGGTTCCGCTTTCCGCTCCCGGAATATACGCGGGATCTGCGCTGGTATTTGTTCCGGCAATCGGCGAGTTCGTTATTCCGGAATTGTTGGGAGGAGCGCAAACTTTAACCATAGGTCGTCTTGTTTGGAACGAGTTTTTCGGAAATATGTCCTGGCCGACAGCGGCGTCTTTGTCGATAATGCTGCTGGTATTCGTGGTGTTGCCCATAATTTTTGCTCAAAAACGCAGGGAACTGAGATTATTGTCGAGAGATTAGAGAGTGAGATTAAAATTAATCGCAATATTGTTCCTGTTTTTTTATTTTATCACCGATGCCGCTCCCAAAATTTCGGTTATAATTCCCGTTTATAATTCGGCGCAGTTTCTGCCTTCCTGCCTTGAATCCGTAATCAACCAAACACTTAAAGATATTGAGATTATTTGCATAAATGACGGATCGACCGACAACAGTCTGTTCGTATTGCAGGAATATGCAAGGAGAGATTCTCGAATAAAAATATTTTCGCAGCCTAACAGAGGCGTTTCCGCCGCCAGAAATGTCGGATTGAAAATCGCAATCGGCGAGTATATATGCTTCATAGATTCCGATGATACGGCAGATTTAAACATGCTGAAAAAACTTTACGAGGTAATAATTAAGTACGAGTGTGACGTTGCCCTGTGCGATGTCAAAAATATTTCCGGAAGAAGTGATGACGTGAGCAGAGGCAAACACATGTTGATCACGGAAGAATATCTCCGCAAACCGGCCAGAAATATGCTGATTTTAGTATGCTGGAATAAAATTTATAAAAAATCTGCAATCGGAAATATAAAATTCAATGAACAGATTTCTTCCTGTGAAGACTCGAATTTTAACTTGCAGTTTTTTCATAAATATAAAAAAAGTGTTTTTCTGGCGGAAAAATTATATATTTATAATGGCGGCAATCAGAATTCTTTATCAAGATCCGAGGGATCTCAGCTAAAAGCAGTTCAGTCTCTTTGCACGGTGATTAAAGATCTGTATCAAAGAATCGGGAATACTTTAGAAGAAAAAGACAATCTGAAGGAAAATGTTTTAAATGATCTGGCGATGGAAATACTATGCCTTTCATGTCGAAATATCTCCAATATACCGGAGGCAGTTCGAAAAATTAACGAATTTTATTGTGATAAAATTATTGATTTGAATATGGAAAGCAGATCGAAAATGTTGGCTTTATCCGCTATTATGCTCGGAAAAGCGATCGAATTTGTTGAAGGATTAAGGAATGCGTTGTTTTAGGCGGATAAATTTTGTGCTGTTTCTCGGGTATCTTTTTTTGTATTTCCCTCTGATTTGTATAGTCGTTTATTCGTTTAACGAATCGCGGCTGATATCAACCTGGACAGGTTTTTCGTTTAAATGGTACAAAGCGCTTGTATCTAATCCGATTATGTTGCGAGCGGCACTTACAAGCCTTAAAGTAGCATGCCTTTCCGCAACCGTATCGGTAATTTTAGGAATAATGGCTGCAATAGTCATAACCAGATTCAAAAGATTCCGCGGAAAAACTTTATTTGTCGGAGCAATCACGGCACCTCTGGTTATGCCGGAAGTGGTGACCGGATTATCACTACTGATGCTTTTCGTGGGGATGGAAAAAATTTTCGGATGGCCCTCCGGAAGCGGCACAACAACCATAATAATTGCTCATATAACCTTGACATTACCCTACGTTACCATGCTGGTGCAGGCAAGATTGCAGGATCTCGATAAATCAATCGAAGAGGCGGCACTGGATCTCGGAGCATCTCCGCTTAAAGTATTTTTTGTAATTACTTTGCCGATGATTTCTCCGGCGATCATTCTGGGATGGCTGCTGGCTTTCGCATTATCGCTGGACGACGTCGTCATTGCCAGTTTCGTAGCGGGCCCCGGAGCAACCACACTTCCGATGATCGTATTTTCCGGATTAAGGTTCGGGATATCTCCGGAAATAAATGCGCTGGCGACAATTTTAATGGCTGTTTTATCCGTCGGAGTTCTGGGCTTCATCGTTTGGACATACAAAAAGAAGATATGAAAAAAACGAAGTCTTCACCGACCGAAAAATCTCATTTTTTAGGGCACAGACAAAGATTACGAAAAAAATTTGCGTTGAATCCGACCTATTTAACCGACTATGAATTGCTGGAACTGCTGCTTTTTTATGTGTTTCCGCGAAAAGATACGAAACCGACGGCAAAAAAAATTCTTGAACAATTTAAAACGTTGCGGGGAGTAGTTTTTGCAAACAAATCTGATTTGGAAGGAGTCGGCGGGGTAGGGGAGTCGTCTGCTCACCTGCTTACGCTGATTCATGAAATTTTTAATCGTATACTGCTGGGACAAATTCAAGAATCCGCATCAATAATGTCTGTTTCCCAGGTATCGGATTATTATAAAAGTCTTCTGGAGCAGCAAAAAAAGGAACAATTTCGCGTTATGTTCCTGAATAACAAAAATAAATTGATCGCCGAGGAACTTATGTATGAGGGAACGGTTAACAACACCGCCGTATATCCGCGAGAAATCGTGCAAAAAGCACTCAATTACGGCGCCTGCGCAATTATTATGGTGCACAATCATCCCGGAGGGGATCCGAAACCGTCCCGACAAGATATAATAATGACAAAGACGATAAAAGAGCTTCTTCAAAAGCTTGATATGGATCTTTTAGATCACCTGATTATAGGTAAAAACAGTGTTACGTCATTTCGCGATATAGGGATAATTTAATCAAAAATGCACAGCTCTTTCTAACGAATATTTTTGGAAGGAAATAGAGCAGAAAAACAAAAGCATACGACAATAAAAAGTGAATAAAATCAAATAGATAACTCGCATGAACAGAAAATGGGCAGGAGGATACAAGCCTATGAAAAACTGTATTTTTTGGCGCGGAATTATATAATTATCCACAGAGTTATCCACAGCCTCTGTTAAGAACTTTTTAACCAAAAAAAGGGTAGGGGAGGCAGAAGTTTTGGGAGGGGTGTTACCCTTGGTTGCATCTAAACAATTTTTGTATTTCCCCGATAATTATAAAAAAAGCCAATAAATTTTTTTTGAAAAATCCTTTGGAATGTGAAATATCTATAAATCCTTTGGAATAAAGATCGTATATTTGTTCGGAGGCGTAAATTATGTTTTTATGACAGTTAAGCGTTACATCTGCCGCTACGGACGCAGCCGCACTGCAACAAATAACACGTTTTTGCTCGGAAGATAGGGGAATGGAGTCGGAGGAAGAGTTATAAATATTCTCTATCAATCGGAAACGTCCTTTTATCCTTTTTCGTGATACGGATTTTGATTTGCTGCAAGAATTTTGGTATTGCCTCCAACCGTACAATTTTGCATCCGTCGTAACGTACTTTCCTATAAAGCGGGCAGCACACATATTGAAATATGCATCATCCAGGCCAAACATTTGAGGATCGAATCGAAGCGACGCTATCGCAGACTTTTTGTACATTTTGTCCCACACCGAAAAGAATGCATAGAGGAACGCGTCCGATTGGCTGATTTTGTCCGCCAACGGATTTTCGGAAAAACTAACGGTATAAGAAGCATTTTTCCCAAAAACAGGTTTGTCATATTCATTCGTCGGGTACCATTGGCAGATAGCGAGGTCGCAATTATTTCGTCGGATTTCCGTATACATTATTTTGAGCATGTCCGGGTGCATATAATCATCGGAATCGGAAAAACTTATATATTCACCTTCGGCTACATCCAATCCGGTATTTCTGGCGACAGCCATTCCGGCATTTTTTTTGTGATTAACAATTCGAACACGTTTATCTTTATCCGCATATTCTCGGAGAATCTCCGGACAATGATCGGTAGAGGCGTCGTTTACGCATATGACCTCAAAATCTGTGAAGGTTTGATTGAGAATAGAATCGAGGCATTCCCGAAGAAATCGCTCGGTATTGTAGACAGGGATTATTACCGAAATTTTCGGTTTTGCTCCGACTTCAAAAATGAAAAAAATAAAAATCAACAGAAATGATTTCATGATACCTTAAACCAACTTCGTATTTTTCCTATAGCTATGAAAGAAGCTACTAAGATTTTTCTGAGGAATCCTTCCGAATGTGAAATATCCATAAATCCCTTGGAGTAAAGATCGTATATCTGCTTGGAAGCATAAATTACGGTTTCGTATTTGAAACAGCCAAATACGGCTTCTGCCGCCGCGAAAGCAGCAAGACGGCAACAAATAGTGCGTTTTTGATTGATGGATAAAGGAACGGAGTCATAGGAAGAATTGCAGATATTCTCCGCCAGTTTGCAACGTCCTCCTATTCTTTTTTGCGCTTGTGATGCGGATTTTGATTTAGTGATAGAATCTTGGTTTTGTCTGTAGCCGTACAATTTTGCGTCCGTCATAATGCATCTTTTTACAAAACGAAAGGTACGTATATTAAAAAATGCGTCATCTGAAGCAAATGCTTGCGGGTCAAATCTGAAAGATGCTATTGCTGTTTTTTTGTACATTTTATTCCATAGCGGAAAAAACATATTCGGGTTATTGATTTTACGCAGCAACGAATCTTTGGGAAAACTGACTGTGTAGGAAATATTTTTCAAAAAAGTCGGTTTATCGAATTCATTTGTTGAGTAATATTGGCATACAGCAAGATCGCAGTTATTTCGTCGCATTTCCGTATACATTATTTTTAGCATGTCGGGGTGCATGTAGTCATCGGAATCGCAAAAACTTATATATTCACCTTCGGCTGCGTTCAATCCGGTATTTCTTGCAACATATACTCCTGAGTTTTTTTCGTGACTGATAACGCGGACACGTTTATCCTTGTCTGCATACTCTTGGAGAATGTCAAGGCAACGATCGGGAGAAGCGTCGTTGATGCATATGACCTCAAAATCCGTGAATGTTTGATTTAGGACAGAGTCGAGACATTCTCGGAGGAATCGTTCGACGTTATACACTGGGATTATTACCGAAATTTTCGGTTTTGCTCCGACTTCAAAAATGAAAAAAATAAAAATCAACCAAAATAATTTCATGACACCTTAAACCAACTTCGTATTTTTCCTATAGCTATGAAGGAAGCTACTAAGATTTTTCTGAGGAATCCTTTGCAACATGAAGTATCTATAAATCCTTTCGAGTAGGTGTTGTATATCTGTTCGGAAAGATAAATTAAGTTGTCGTGATCGACCATTACTGTTTTTGCAGCCGCAGAAGCAGCGGCATCACAATAAATAAAAGAAGCCGGGTAATGACAAAACGACGGAATAAAATCATTGGACGAGTTGTAAATACTTTCTATCCACCCGGAATATCCGTTGATCATTTTTCGTAGCTTAAAACGAGAGGAAGCAGGATGTTGCCTCCATCCGTATAACTCTGCGCTTACTTTAACATATTTTTTTACAAAAGAAGCTGCGCATAAATTGAAGTAGGAGTCATCAGCACCAAATAATTTCGGATCAAATCTGATCGAAGCTATTGCTGATTTTTTATATAATTTATTCCATACCGGAAGAAATTCTCCAAATGCTCTGTCAGCCAATTTGCAAAAACTGCGTACAAACAAATCACGTGGAATATCAATGGAATAAGAAATATTTTCTTTAAAAATCGGCCTCTCGTGCTCTTTTGGCATCCATATCTGACAGATAGCAAGATCGCAATCATTTCGTCGAATTTCTGTGTACATTATTTTGATCATGTCGGGGTGCATATAATCGTCGGAATCAGAAAAACCTATATATTCACCTTCGGCTGCGTCCAGTCCGGTATTTCTGGCGGCAGCCATTCCTGCATTTTTTTCGTGATTAATAACGCGAACGCGTTTGTCTTTATTTGCATATTCTCGGAGAATATCGGAGCAACGGTCGGAAGAAGCATCATTGATGCATATAACCTCAAAATCCGTGAAGGTTTGATTCAGGATAGAGTCGAGACATTCTCGGAGAAATCGCTCAGTGTTGTAGACAGGGATTATTATCGAAATTTTCGGTTTTGCTCCGACTTCAAAAATGAAAAAAATAAAAATCAAGCGAAATAGTTTCATAACGCCCCGAACCATTTCCGTATTTTTCCGATAACTACGAAGGGGACTATAAATATTTTTTTGAGGAATCCTTCCGAATGTGAAATATCTATAAATCCTCGGGAGTAAAGATCGTATATCTGTTCCGAAGCGTAGAT
>JAISCG010000124.1 GCA_031265715.1 Holosporaceae bacterium
CATGTCGACAATTTTTATTTTGTAATTTTTGTTCGGACACCTTTCGGACAGTTCCTGATCAGCCTCAAACATCAATCTTTCGGATTCGCAATAAACGGTTATGTCGACCGAATTCACGAAGGATATCGCACAAATCAGATCCAACACGCTGCCGCGCCCGTCGTAGCAAATCCACACGCGCTTGCCTTTAAAAGATGCGTTTAACGTTGCTTTATCAAGCGCCACCTCGTTCGATTCGATATCTCCAAGGGAAACCGGAGCGATGCTCAGAGTATTTGATGAAGACGCATTTTTAACCGCTTTAAACAGAGGGATCGCAAAATTTGCGGCTAATTTCATCAGTTTGAAAAAAGTATCTTCGTTGGGTGTTTCGGAAAAATACAATAATCTCCTGGGAGACGGATAAAACGGCATGCGGGTTATTTTTTTCAGCCATTTTTCCGTATCCTCCGCGGAATTCAGGGAACCGTAGCAGTTTTTACCGGATAAAACCACCAATTCCAGCACTTTGTAATCATCGAAAAATTCTGATGCACGCTCGGCATCCGCTTCATTTTCGCAGATGACGTAAACCGGAATCAGGTCGGAAAACAGCCTGCAACCGCGGTAATATTCAAAAACCAAAAATTCGCAAAAAACAATCAGCGCCAAACTCAGGAAGGCCACTCCGAACGGATTGTTTATAAACAAAACCGGAGCAACAAACGCGGTTACTGCGACCGAAATCCGAAACGGAACCTCGTTATCGATCTTGTCGCCAAAATACAGAAAAACCGCTCCGTAGGTGCACAGCAGGGAAAAAATCTCCTTAAAAAAGACGTCGATTTTGAATTCCGGATAAGTGAAAAATGACGCGATCACATAGCAAATTAATATGATACAAGCATTTCTGATGTGAACCATGTATTTTTCAGGCACGGAGAGAATGAATTCTGAGATTTCCTCACAACACTCCTTCGCGATTTCTTTATTTTTTTGAAGAAAAGCAATCCACGTTGCTTTTTTTAATAAAATTTTAAACATTCTACTTGATATTAACAAATACAGATGTGAGTATAGATTAGTTTCTTGAAAAGACATAATATTTTTTGGGGAGGGGGCGATCGGGTTATGATTTCTTTTGAAAGAGTCGGGATAATCGGAGCCGGAAGTTACGGGACAGCAATTGCTCAATGCTTTGGCAGGAGAGCGAAAAAAGTTTTATTAATAAGTAACGAAGACAGAGCTACTCTTTGCATAAACGAATCGCACACGAATCCCGATTTTATTCCGGGAGTGGTGCTGAGCGAAAATATTTCTTGCTCCGGCGTTTTTTCGGACGTATCGGACTGCGACATTATTTTCATTGTTACGCCGACCGCGGCCGTCGAGTCGGTTTGTCGACAGCTGAAACAGCACGAAATTACCGCTCCGACGGCTTTGTGCTCCAAAGGATTTTGCAACGACGAGGGAAAATTGCAGAGCACCCTTTTCGAGGAAATTCTCGACAACGATTATGCGATTTTTTCCGGACCGTCGTTCGCGGGGGAAATCGCCGCGGGATTGCCGGCTGCGGTAAATATCGCCTCCAAAAACGGAGAATTGTCCGGGAGAATTGCCGAAAATTTATCCTCCGAAAATTTCAAAATCGAGCCGATCGGTGATTACATCGGATTGCAGACGGCCGGAGCAATGAAGAACATTCTCGCAATCGCCTGCGGAATTTTTCTCGGACTAAAACTCGGGAACAGTGCCGTCGCAAGATTGATAACGGAAGGATTGAACGAAACCGCGAGGCTCAGCGTGGCTTTGGGAGGGCAAAAAGATACGATTTTTGCGTTGGGAGGCGTCGGAGACACGATTTTGACCTGCACCTGCCGGCAATCCCGAAATATGATGTTCGGAGAGCACCTCGCAGCCGGCGGAACCGTCGAAAATCGGAACGGACCTCTGGCCGAAGGAGTATTCGCCGTGAAATCAATTCCGATACTTGAGCAGAGATGCAATATCAGACTGAAAATTTTTTCTGAAATCTACAAAATAATCTGCGACAGAAAAAACGTGAACGAAGCCGTTGCCGATTTTTTTTAAAAAAGGTAAAAAAATATTGCTTTTTCTTTCGATATACCATAGTCTAAAGCAGGATTGGGAGGCAGTGGTCGCGGAATATAAGAGCTGCAGCATTCTCCTCAAATTACAGGGGATTTAGCGTATTGGCCGATTCTTCGTTTTATATTTACCACTGCACCTAACTAACATGTATGAAACTTACAAGCGGATTGGCGACAAAAATCCTCGAAAGAATTTAGCTTCGCAGTAACTCTATTGTTTTCATAACGTCCCGCAGCAGTGTTTTTACATTTTTATCCGGATTCAGCGCCGAAATTGCGTGCACTTTTTTTCCATATTTTGCCTTGAATTTTCTTTTTATGCTCAGCACCGTTTTCGGATCGACGGCGTCCGATTTGTTGAGAACGATTATTTCGTGTTTATTGCTCAGTTTTTCGCTGTACATTTCCAGTTCGTTCCGGATTGTTTCGTAGGCATGGAAAACGTCATTTTGAGTGACATCGACCAGATGGATCAGGAGAAAACAACGTTCCGTGTGCGCGAGAAATTTGTCTCCCAGACCGCGCCCGCTGTGAGCGCCCTCGATTAATCCGGGAATATCTGCCAGGACGAATTCGCTGTCGTCCGTGCGGACCACTCCGGGCTGAGGAATAAGCGTCGTGAACGGATAATCGGCAATTTTTGGTTTCGCGTTCGTTGTTACCGATAAAAAAGTCGATTTCCCGGCATTCGGCAATCCGATTAATCCGGCGTCGGCAATTAACTTCAGCTGCAACCAAACCCAGAGATTTTCCCCGGGATCCCCTTTGTCTGCGCGGCGGGGAGCCTGATTTACAGAGCTTTTAAAGCGATTGTTTCCCCGACCTCCGACTCCGCCTGCAGCAATTAAAACCCGCTGTCCTTCCTCGACAATGTCAGCGAGAACATTTTCTCCGAATTCGTCCAAAATTTCGGTTCCGACGGGAATTTTCAGCACCAGATCCTCTCCGCCGGCTCCGAAACAATTGCTGCTGCCGCCGTTTTCGCCGCGCTTTCCGCTGAAATGCTGCTGATATCTGTAGTCTATGAGAGTATTCAGACGATTTGTTCCCTCAAAGTATACATCCCCGCCCTTTCCTCCGTCACCTCCGTCAGGTCCTCCGTATTCAACAAATTTTTCGCGACGAAAACTCAAACAACCGTTGCCGCCGTCTCCTGCTTTTAAAAAAATCTTCGCTCTGTCAAGAAATTTCATCTGGGCTCAATATCAAAAAAACGTGTGCACTATACCATAAATCGAGCGGATATGAAAATCCCCAAACAGCCCGCGACTTACCGCCCATCTCATTTAATCGAGCGTTGTACTCCGTGCGTTATGATCAGGTTGGAGGCCTAGCTTTCCACTGCGATATTACCGCTACTTGTCATATATTGAATAATCTCACTTATCCGAGAAAGATGGTCCTCTATGTATTTCATAATAAGAGCCTCAGAGCGTGTGTGGGCGCGTGTCAGTTTCGGTAATCGCTCTCCATTGTTTTTTGAAATTTCTATAACATTGTGCATGATTTTTTTTATTTTTGTAAAATTAAATTTACCAAAATGTTCTGAAAATAATTGACAAACATAATGGTGATCATATCTGTTATAATTCCGGTAATCCGCCATTTCTGGTCGGTTGAGTATTTCTTGTGCCCGACATGCTTCGATACCTTTACCATATTCTGTTTTTATCCGAGCCGGAGTCACTATAGGAGGAAGTGGGGGGGACATGCTTTGCCACTCCGAAGCCTTTATACCAAACTCTTGCATCACTGGAGAAATCGGAGGAAATTTTATTTCCGTGCACATGCCCTGACATATCGGAACCGCTAACACTACTCTCACACCAACTAAAACTTTTAAAAACATATTTATCATTATCTATTCACTTTCATTAGAATATATAATTATTACAGTATCAAAATAATTATACTATTAAATTATGTTTTATGTAAATAGGCCTATTGCAAAAGTTACGACGAAATGAAACGCTCGATTAAATGAGATGGGTGGTAAGCTTTTTCCTGTAAGATTCTTGTTTTTTCTGAAATATGTCATTATAATATATGAGAGTTTATTGATAAAGTGCTAAGTTTTTTATTGTATGTCGAAATAGTTAATACTAAGTTAACAAAAACAAAAAAAATAAATTTTTTTATGTAAATAAAATAAATATTTTTTACGGCACTTGCAGAGAATGATTTTGTTCGGAACAACTTATGCGCTCCACCACTTTATGTAATAGGATGCCCGACGGAGTACATTAACTTAATCCGTGGGAGACACGATCAGTCTCGTATGTCGTGAACCATTACACACCTAATTGAATGCGACGGGTGGTAAGATTACAAATAAAAGATAGTTGACATTAGCATAATTTTCCACTACATATAGAACATTATCAAATGGAGGAATGAAAATGAAAAAAATAATAGAGAGTGCGGTGGTGTTGTGTTTTGCTTCTGCTCTGTTTGGCGATGTAAAATCGATGGATGCAGATGCGGATTTGGAAAAGTTTACAGAAGTATGTGGTAGACACGCTGCGGCTGTCAGGGATCAGGAGGCTGCCGTAAATAGACAGTTTGAAATGCATAGGGAGCGATTGGATCAAGTTGACGAAAGGCTCGGAAGGCCTTTGTGGGGTCAGTCCGGAGAAACAAATGCAGAGCTAAATGCAGAGGTGGCACAGCTGGCACAGCTGGGCGATGGTCTGCCCGTTGGATTGGATCCCAGACAAGAAGCAGCACAGCGAGAAGCAGCACGGCAGCAAGAAGAGGAGCTGATGCGTCTGCAACAGGGTGTGCATCGGGCTCTGATGCAGGAACAAAGCTCAGGAAGTGGTTTCGTGAATTTTTGGAATAGAATCAGAACAGGAATTAGCGACTTTTTTGGTTGGGTAGTGGATTTATTTAATTAAGCGTTTCCTCACGTAATTGTGAGAAGCGGCGCGGCAATCCGGGTTTGAAATTTACTATAGTTTGAGCTTTGGATTGCTTCGCTTCACTCGCAATGATGCAAAAATATTACCACAAATATTTAAAAAGACGATTCAAAGGGAAATTGAAATTTCAGATAAAAAAAGATCAGACGGGTGGTAAGAAGGATTCATAAAAAAAGTACAATTCCTCGCTTCAACCCGGTATACTCCCTTCGGAAGAACGGTAAGTATGAAGATTTTAGTATGTGGA
Organism: Holosporaceae bacterium; assembly: GCA_031265715.1. GTDB lineage: Bacteria > Pseudomonadota > Alphaproteobacteria > UBA3830 > UBA3830 > JAIRMQ01. Next base: position 5,259 of record JAISCG010000124.1, read on the forward strand.
GACGTTGTCGGGCGGTCCGGCAGAGAGGTAGTATTTCAGCATATTTCTGATATCAGGAGAAGATTGCTTCCGGATCTGGTCGTGCTCAATGTCGATAATGCGGCCCACGGATTCGGGATAACCCGGGAGATTGCATATCAATTTCTTGATGGCGGAGCGGATGTTTTGACCGGAGGAAATCACCTCTTCGATCAAAAAGAAGCCATCGGACTTTTGGAAAGCGAAAAACGATTTTTACGCCCCGCAAACATGTCAGCCGCCGTCCCCGGAAGCGGAATTTTTGAAACCATCTCCTCCAACGGCGGCAAAATCGTGGTGGTACACCTGATAGGACAGGTAAATATGCCACTCATCGGCGAAAATCCGTTTTCTTACATGGACAGGTTGTTAACAAAATACCGACTCGGAGAAAATGTTCAGGCGATTGTCGTTGATTTTCACGCGGAGGTAACGTCCGAAAAAAATGCTCTCGGGCATTATCTTGACGGAAGAGTTTCGGCGGTTGTCGGAACTCACACCCACATCCCCACGGCGGACGAAAGGATTCTCGCAAAAAAAACCGCATTTCAGACGGACATCGGAATGTGCGGAGATTACGATTCCGTGATCGGAATGCAGAAAAGCATCGCGGAAAGATTCGTCAAAGGATATTCCGCCTACAAAGCGTCTCCGTCTGCGGGAAAAGCGACGCTCTGCGGGGCCATTTTCGATATTGATGATAAAACGGGGTTGGCCAATTCGATAAACGCCGTCAGAATCGACGGTATTCTGCATCAAAGTTCTGGAATCTGAATTGCCGACGCTGAAAAAAATATATTCTCATTTCCTGGTTTTTGCTTTTTTTGCAATGCTGTCTTTTTTCTCAATCGATTTTATGTGCGGGCTGATGTACTGTGTCATATTTGTTATGGTTGTTTCTAGAAAGCAATACGCAAATTCAGCGGACATATTTGCTGCATCAATTTTGGCGGATATCCGCTCCGGCGCCTTCATCGGAATCACGTTCATCTCGGCGGCCGTTTTTTTTTCGATTACGCGAAAATACAGAACGTCATTCCAAAATTTTTACATGAGCATTTGGTATCTTTTCGTATCTCTTTGCTGCTGTAAATTCGCCATGTTTTTGCTGATAAACCTGATGAAATATCGCTTCGATCTTCGCTCTAACCTCAGACAGACGGTCTACGCGCTGCTGAGTTACACATTTTATTATTGTGTAACAGCTGTCCGCGAAAAAAATACCGACACTTGATTAAGTGCGACTGGTGGTAGTTTGCCTATTACATTTTCGTCCCGTGTAATATAATTTTATTTTTTTCAATCAATGGTTGTATAAATATTGACTTCAAGAATTAAGCTTAGTAGACCAAAGTTCCACTTTAGTTGTTGTAGGTAGGTGTGAAATGGTTAAAATCTGTATAGTTTGTTTTCTTGCTGTTTCGACATTGCTGCACGGAACAGAACCGCCCGGTCTGCTGCAGTTTGAAGACAGTTTGTATAGTCGGTTTATGCAACCGTTTAGGGGTAAAGTACAAGAGATTGGAAGTTTTAACGGAGAACTGCTTCAAGTGTACGAACATCTTGATCCGACAAGAAAGAAGGAAACGCGTACGTACTTGAGGTACGCTTCTCTGTCAAATAGTGATCTTGTCCGTTCTTTTATCGATAATTTTTTGGAAGTAAGCGACGATGTAGACGAAGCAGTACGTGATGCATTAAGTAAAGTAGTATCTAAAGTAATATCTCGAGATGTCGGGCGGTTAGAGATCGAGTTATTAATGACAAAGATGACGGTGCGTCGCTCATTTTGGGGGAAAGTTAAAACTGGAATTACAACCAGAATGGGGTCTTTTTCAGATGCGGTTAAAGAATCAGCAAACAAAAACAGAGATAAAGGTGCAAGTGCGAATCTTCTCGAGAAATCTCATCTGGTAGACAATATGTTGAAAATTTTGTCTAATCCGGAAGATCCGAATTCTGTAAATCCTGCAGGTTATGACTCGTTAGCCGGCGATTTTTGGAAAAAGTTTTACTTTGACGGAGATGCTCAAATAAATGCTTTTCTTTGTCTGATCAAATGTGAATCGTCTTGGGGTGTGTTTCCTGCAGTTGGTAATGTAACACTTGATAAATATGGCGCAACATCTAGTGCGCTTAAGGTTATTAGACTGTTGCGGCAACTGGATACTGCGACATCGAGTATACTTCGTTCTTTACATATGAGTGCTCTGGCTGGGGATAAAAATGCCTTCGGTCATTCTCATGTGGGGCTCATTCCCGCTCCGGTATCAGTCAAAATAAAATTTGGTATTCACAACAAAGATGGCATTGTTCTTGAAGGAGGTCATTACTGTTACATCCCAGATGGCGCAAGTAGTGAAGATGGAGAAAATAGGGGGATTGGAGCGCAACAAAAGACTCTCCATGGTTCTATGTTTCATGAGTTAGGCCATGCTCTGCGTTGGTTTGAAGGAAGAAGCAGGAATAAAGATGATCGTCTCTCGCTAATGCGTGTGTATCATCAAGATGAAGACGCTGTAGACAAATGGAGTAATGATGAAGAACTTTCAAATATTGTAGGTTTATCATATAGTGATGGGAAGTGGGTTCTCGATCCCGTAAGCTGTGCAGCGTTTTGTCGAAGTGAGGTGAAGATTAGTAAAAATTTCAATGTTAGGTGCCTTCATATAGTGCCCCCCCCTGAGGATATGGGAGCATCGGTTCCTCCCGAGAGGATTCCGGCGACTACCGGTCTGTTTGACAAAAAGGTAATGGCTGATTTTTTTGTAAATATTTATGGCTAGGAGTATGATTATGCGTGTTTTTTTTGCTTTAGTGTTTGCTTCGTGTTTCTTTGTGGAAAGTATGAATAGAGAGCCGTTCGATAAGGTTATCTCGAATTTTAGAAATGGAAACTATGATGCCGCGGTTTCTGAAGCGGTAAATTTGGGAAGAGGTGCTGATAATACATTTAAAAATGACAGTCGCTTTTTTTTATGTCGTTTTTTTAAGCCCATGCTTTCGGTTGATGAAAATCTTAGACGGTTTCATAGTGATGTTTCTTCATTGTGTACGGGACTTTCTCGAGAAGATAAGCTGAATTATTATTCGGATTATGCCACCATGATGGCAGTGTTTGAGAATTTTGCATTTGAAAAATCTGAGGACCCCAGAGGAGATTGGTTTGGGGATCGGGTGGTATGCATTGATGAGGATGAGGATTCCGATTCGTATGAAGAGATTCCGGTTATTGTTGAAATTCAGGAAGATAGTGAAGATGAGGATTACGGATTAGGTGGAATTGATTTTGGGGCTCTCATGGAGAATGCGAGACGAATTTGTTTGGGAAGAGAGGATGCTTAACTTTTAAAAAGCTGGATTTGTTATTAGTTGAAGCCTCCTTCCCCTGTCTGATCTTTTTTATTTGAAGTTTTGATAAAATGTTGGTGGATTTTCGTGGTAACGCTTTCGCATCATTGCGAGTAAAGTGAAGCACTCCGGAACTCAAATTTAAGTAAATTTAAAATATCCGGATTGCCGCGTTGTTTCACTCCTAGCAATGACGAGAATAAGAAAAGATCCGACGAATAATAAGCCGGCACTTAAGAAATCCTTCATTCCTTTCTCCTGCGCTAACATATTATTAACCTTTGCTACTCTACAATTCTCGAAAAGTTTAGGGAGTTTTGTATGCCGCTGTCGAAGAAAATATCCGCGACGGGATTTTCGAATTTTTTTCGACGCAGATCAGCATCAAAAGCCGTAATCACGCTGGAGGCAGCGCTGACTCTTCCGGCGATATGCTATCTCGTGTTTTTTCTGCTTGAAATGGTGAAAATTAATATTACCCAAACCGCGGTGGAAACAATTGCGGCAGAATGCACATTCGAATTCATAGCAAACGGAAACGCTACAAATTTTACGACAATTATCAGTAAGTATCGTCCGGCGTTTATTCCCTCGGATAACCTCAGGTACTGGATCAGACTGTATGTGAAAAACGGCACTACCGAGGGACTGGCCTACATGTGCGCAACGTCCCCCTACGGCGGCGAAGAAATATATTGGCCTGACGATAATTTTGGAAATCGTAACGACAACGCCGATTTTATGGACACAGATAAGACCAATACGATCCTGGCGGCAACAAACTATTTAGGGGTAACTGATTACGCCAACAAAAGAACCCTTTTCGATAATTATCTGGCAGGAGACCCGAACACTCCCGGAGGCACGGCTTTTGTACTCACTTTTGTCGTTGATTTTCCGTTCTCCTCTCCATTCATCAGAATGCTTTTTTCCGGGGGATCCAATACGAAAAAAAATGGTGGAGGCGGCGCAAGAGGAAGCAAATATTTGCTCTGGGGAAGAGGCGTCGGCATAGTAAATGACACGACGACGCTGGTAACCGAAACACCAACAACACCAACATAAAAAATCGGAGGAATAAAAATGGCGGCATTCAGCAGTATTTTTGATGACAGCAGTTTAAATTCGTACGTTTCCGGAATAAAAAAATTCCCGATGCTCGGAGAAGA
>JAISCG010000149.1 GCA_031265715.1 Holosporaceae bacterium
CCGCCGCGCGGTCCTCGCAAAGTTTTGTGGGTAGTCGATGTCGTGACATGTGCGTAACCCATCGGGGACGGATACAATCCGGCGACAATGAGTCCGGCGTAGTGCGCGACGTCTGCGAACAAATATGCTCCGACGGAATCGGCGATTTCTCTGAAGCGTTTGAAATCTATTTTGCGCGGGTAGGACGAAGCGCCGCAGATAATAACCTTCGGCCTGTGCTCTTTGGCCAATTTTTGCACCGAGTCGTAGTCCAAAAATCCGTCTCTGTCTATGCCGTAGCCGACGGGCTTAAACCATTTTCCAGAAATTGTGGGCGCGGCTCCGTGGGTCAGATGCCCTCCCATTTCCAGCTCCATCCCGAGAATCGTGTCTCCGGGAACTGCCAGCGCGTAGAGAGCCGACAAATTTGCCTGGGCTCCGGAATGAGGCTGCACGTTGGCGAATTTACAACCGAACAATTTACACAACCTGTCGATGGCCAAATTCTCTGCAACATCAACACATTCGCACCCGCAATAATATCGCTTGCCGGGATAGCCTTCCGCGTATTTGTTGGTCATAACGCTTCCCAGAGCCGAAAGAACCTCTCGAGAAACAAAATTCTCTGACGCAATCAACTCTATCCGACTTTGCTGCCGGCGAAGCTCGTCGTTTATGGATTTGAATAATTCCTTATCCGCAACCTCATTATTAAAATAATATCCGCTAAATTCCATCTTATCCTCCTTTGTCCGTTAACTCTAACCTTCTGCTATGACGACCGCCTTCGAACTCCGTTCTCAAAAAAATACGAAGACAGTTTAGCGCTGTTTCTTTACTTACTATAGCAGACCCAAACACAATTACATTGGAATCGTTGTGACGACGGGAAAGTTCCGCCATCTTTTCGTTAAAGCACAGCGCTGCTCTGATTCCTTTGTAACGATTGGCAGCGATTGTCATACCTGTTCCGGTAAGACAAATCAAAATTCCCCGACTGCCTTCGCAGCCGAGGACATACCCTGACAATTTTTGCGCAAACACCGGATAATCGCAGGATTCCGGACTGTCCGTGCCCAGATCCGTCATCTCCGATCCCGATTCTTTTTTCAGATACTCTTTCAAATTAAAACCGGCGTGATCCGCCGCAATAAATATGTTCATGTAATGCTGCGCCACGTTGTTCCGTTCGGCGTATCCTCAATTCTAATATTTTTTTCTTCCAATTTTTTGCGAATCTCGTCGGCGAGCTGAAAATTTTTTTCGAGTTTCGCCGTTTTTCGCTCCAATATCAATTGCTCGATTTCTTCTTCCGAAATTAAATCGCTGTTTTGCCGAAACCAATCGTCGGTTTTTTTACGTAAAAGTCCAAGCATTGCGGCTCCGCCTTTCAGCTGCGAACAAAGCCGATTAATTTCATGTTTATCGGAAGATTTGAAAATTCTGTCGCTGATTTCATGTAAAACACGCAGAGCAAACGGAGTGTTCAAATTTCCGCACAGAGATTTCAACACGACGTCGTTTGATTCGACGTTTGTTTCGTCGTCGCACAATTTCATCGCACTATACAATCTGTCCAACGACTGTTTCGACTGCGACACGAGTCTATCCGTCCAATCCAGCGTTTTTTGATAATGGGACGACAGCATCGCGTAGCGAACAACTTCCCCGTCATGTCGACGAAGAATATCATCAAGCGAAATAATATTATTCAGAGATTTAGACATTTTCTGCCCGTTCACCAGCAGCATTCCGTTGTGCACCCAGTATTTGGCCATGACGCATCCGAACGCTCCGAAATTCTGAGCCAACTCATTTTCGTGATGGGGAAACATCAAATCCTGCCCGCCGGCATGAATATCAAACCGGGATCCGAGATATTTATGACTCATCGCCGAGCACTCTATGTGCCATCCCGGACGACCTTTTCCGAACGGACTGTCCCAGGCCGGCATTCCCTCCTCGGACGGTTTCCAGAGGACAAAATCCATCGGATCTTCTTTGTAGGGAGCCACTTCCACGCGACTTCCGGCAATCATATCGTCCACATTTCGTTTGGAAAGCATGCCGTAGTTCGGCATTTTTCTCACACGAAACAGAACGTGTCCGTGACTTTCGTAGGCAAATCCGTTGCTCAGCAATTTTCCGATGATATCCGACATTTCTGCGATGTGAAAAGTCGCCCGCGGTTCGTGAGTCACCGGGAGAATTCCCAGCAGCGATGTATTTTTGTGAAATTCTTCAATGACTTCGCTCGTTAATTCGCCGATGGAAATTCCTCTTTCGCGCGCGCGTGCATTAATTTTATCGTCAACATCCGTTACATTTCTCACGTAGGTGACCTGCGGATACAATTCTTTCAGCACCCGAAATAAAACGTCAAAAACTATCAGCGGTCTTGCATTTCCGACGTGTGGACTCGCGTAAACCGTCGGACCGCAGGCGTAGATGCGAACATTGCTGGCGTCGATCGGAACAAAATCCTCCGACGAGTTTGAAAGGGAATTATAAAGCTGCAATTTTTGCATCATTTAAGACCTAGGTTATTCTCTATGCGTAATTTTATATTATCGTACCCCAGTAATCCAACTATTTTTTTCAGCTCCGGACCGTTTTCGATTCCGGTTAAAACAATGCGGATCGGATGAAATAAATCCCTTCCCTTTTTCCCTGATTTTTGTTTGAGATCGTTTATCCATTCATCAAAATTTACGGGATTTACGAGAGTTTTTAACATTAAATTAACGAATTCTTTATCCTCTTTTATCACATTGATTTTGTTGAATAAAATTTCACTCCAAAAAACTGCTTCTCCGATAAAATTTAAATTTCCCCGGATCGTATTCCAAAATTCCTCAGAAATATTTTTTATTTTCAATTTTTCAAGATCATTTTTCACTTCGCAAAAAGTTTTTTCGGAAATTATTTTTTTTGTCAGCAATCGAACTTCTTCCGGATTAAATTTTGGAGAAGCCGTACTCATTTTTTCGAAAGAAAATTCCTCCACCAATTTTTCTAAATTATTCAAATGGTTAGCATTGTTTGATGTTCCCAGAGTCGCGGATATACACCAAATTGCGTGGGGATCAACACCGGAATTTCTCATATTAATAATGCTCAGAGGAGATCCCGTCCGCTTCGACACGTCCTGACCGTCAAAGGCAGACAGGAGCGGAACGTGGGCGAATTGCGGAAATTTTCCGGATATCGCCTTGAAAAGATCTATCTGCGCGGCGGTGTTTGTGATGTGATCGTCTCCGCGAATAATGTGCGTTATTCCGATATTTATATCGTCAACCACCGACGCGAACGTGTACACAAACGACCCGTCCGGCTTTATCAGAACCGGATCGCTGATACTGCCGAGCGGAATCGATATTTTTCCGTGAACAAGATCCTCCCACTCTGAAATTTGCGTATTGTTGAGTTTGAATCGCCAATGCGGTTTAACTCCGGCAAGCTCCAGTTTTTCGCGATCTTCTGAGGAAAGTTCCAGCGCTGCTCTATCGTAAATCGGAGGCGCTCCCGCGGACGTCTGAATCTTTTTTTTCAGCGCTAGTTCTTCTTTCGTTTCGTAGCAGGGGTAAACTCGCCCGATTTCCTTCAAATGATCAATGGCTTTTCGATATTGTTCCGAATGCGCAGATTGTCGATAGAACTCATCCCATTGAATATTAAGCCATTTTAGATCTTCAATAATCGAATCTTCCGACTCCTTCGTTGATCTCTCGAGATCCGTATCATCTATTCGCAGAACAAATTTTCCGCCGTTTTTTTTCGCAAAAAGATAATTCAGAATAGCAATTCTGATATTTCCGACGTGCAACAACCCCGTCGGAGACGGAGCAAATCTGACTCTGACCATGAAATTTTCCTATTTCGGTTTTTTTACAAGTTTCTGCCACCACATTGC
>JAISCG010000156.1 GCA_031265715.1 Holosporaceae bacterium
AAAATTTCAGGCAGGGGTGATGAACGGCCAAAAAACGATAATGCACGATTATCACATAAACACCATCCCGGCGGCCTTCGTCAACGGCAAGACGCAGCAGGGAGGTCTCACCGCAGAAAGAATCGAGCAGATGCTTTAGATTTCGCCGTTTTCTATTTTCAACTGAAGGAAAAAATTCGAGAGCGGGCGCATTTCCGCGCCGTTTTCTCGAACTGTTTTTTCTGCCGATTTTTTATCGTCAAGGACGAGGTGGCAAAATACGAGGGGGCGCCAAATTACGATGTGGTAATGAAAGATATCCTAACCTAGTCAGTTCGGTAACGACACATCGCATACGAAGCCTATCATGGGATGCTTTGATCACTCCCACTTTGTCAGGGGAACCATCCGGGATTGCAGTAATTGACTCTGCATCCTCGGGACAAACGGCTTTAGACCAATTGCCCTCCTCCCCGTCAACGCCTTCAATCACTCCTAATAAAGTTGCGCATAACCTCGCCAAGTCATCATAATTTCCCATACTGGTTACCGCATCAAGAAAAATTTTTGCTTTTGTCATAAGAAATATTACACTCTCGCAAAAACAACTCAGGGTGCTATCCCTGAGCGACCTCCTTAACACATTATCTCCCTCGCGAAAAGCGAATCTTCTGATCTCGTTTGCAAAATTCTCCCGTGCTCCAACGCGAAGGATAAATCTATTTACATTTTCACCTGCGCGAACGACATACTGATCTCTGATCCTTGCTGCAAACGAGTTCGGCGAACATAACGGTTTCCTTTCGGTCTCACTCAAGGGGTCACTTTCAAAGAAAAAATTCAATAAAAGGTCAGGTCTCGACCAATCCCAACCGGCAGTACTCGACATTCCGAATCTCCCGTTGACTATTCTGTATACCATAGCTAAACACATGGTCGATTCTCCATATTCCTTATAACCATTTGCAGGACGTAGACTATTCTTAGGCTCAAAAAATCTAAAAATTCCTCCAAAAGTGCTTCTAATACCGTTGCGCATAAATAAATGAACCCTCTCCACCGGCTCAGTAATCAAAGAAGAAAGAAATGCCCTCTCAGATCCATCAACTCCTTCTTTTACCCCGACCTTGCAGTGATTTAATCCCTGCACAAGAGATGTCATACATCCGGCTACAAGTCTTGTGCCTCCCCCCCTTTGTATCATTTCACCTACATGCCGCAAAATCGGATCTAAATATTTCACAGTTTCCGATACAAAATATATCTCATCGCTGGTGGTAATCTTCATCCGCGGAGCCCCATATAATATGCTGAACACTATCTCCAGATTAAATATCGGAACAAATTCAGAATCTTCTCCTCTCTCAAAATACTCATTAAAGTTATCAATGCCCCTTTCTTGAACCTCCGAGATCCCCCCCAACATTGTTGATAATGCACTGTTCTTAAAATTTGGCGCGGCGAGCAACTTAGGCAAAAGTGTTCGAACACCGTGCTCAGAGAATACCATAGACCCGTTGTGACTTCCGGTAATCAAATTATCTCTCAACACTCTTTGCTGCATTTCACCTTGAAATATCAAATTATCTCTCAGCAACAATTCGACAGCATCTCCCCTCAAAATATACGTAAGCATTTCTTCATATAAGGCCCAAAATCTGGGACTATTATCGCTCGGAGATCGATCACGAGTATCTCTCAGCCTAAAATTAAAATACGATTCTCTGGGTGCAGGCAAATATTGACTCTGAACTCTTCTTGAAAAATCAGTAAAAGGTCCTGTACCCCCATCTGCTACAACCGTACATCGACCGAATTGATCGGTACTCATGAGACTAACTTCGACAAAGGGTCGAAAAATGCTGAATTTTTTTTCTTCTTTTTCTTTATTTAATTGGAAAACCAACCTGTCATTAAAGGTATTGCACACAGTAAATGCTTCAAAGAGATACTGATGATAGTGAGACATAAATGCGGCAACAGTCCATGCATCAGGAGGTAAGTTTTCCGGATTTATTACAAAAAAGCCACTAGAATTACCTCCATCTAGTACAGAAACCTGAGTAAAAATTCCTTCCGATAATTCGCCTAGGTATTTGATAGACGATATCCCTTGACCACCAACTCGAACCACTTCGAAAAAATGCGGGTTTCCGAATAACATTCTTGTGGTAAGATGCATTAGAATGACACGCTCGTAATCTGGAGAAAAAGCGGCAGTATTAGACGGAGCGGAGTATACAACGTTTTCGTCTATCGTGAACATTCTTTTAACAAGCCTCAAACAATAATCGCTTTGCAAATATTTCAACAACGCCTGAATGAAACCATTTCGCCTTTTAATTGTCTCTCTCACCAACTCAACAACTACATCCGCAGCTGCGCTCGCATCATCTATATCCGCGCGCCCCTCCAAAACAATACTCCGAAGTCGAGCTTCTGTTACTCCATACAGAGGAGCCAAAACATTTCTTCCTTTCTCGAATACCCCCCCCGTGTCAAAAAGATCTGCGATCGAACGGTTCCATCTGTTGGGGTAGAATTCTCCGAAAAGCCCGACACTTTCTTCAGTCAGAGACGAAAAAAAATCCTGTAAAGCATAAAAGTTTAAAACGGGACCACAGCTAAACCTGCACATCCATTCAAGAAAAACCGGAGGCAATTGAGTCCCCATTTCTTGCGCGTAAAAATAGCCAAAAGTCTCCTTAAAAGCTTCATTCAGAGATAAATTTGCTTCCGGACTCCTCGCTTTTAGCTGCTGACAAAATCCTCTTGCATATATTTCTGCGTTAGCAATACCATTGCGGACAGGATCTTCTACTGCCGTGAGATCTAAACTACCTTCCAACACTTCATCATCGATTCTCTCGATACTCTGACCATCGAGCGAATAAAAAAGTCTTCCGCGCCAGGTGAGAATACCAGATATTATCCGAGGATCAACCCCCTCAGCTTGAGCCACTTGGAGTACCATCACAGGAAGAGCATTTTCAATCTGAGCCAGATGCTCACCGTCTATTACCGTATCCGGGCGCCGAGACTGCCGCAGAGACTGTTGCTGAGCCTGCGCTACTATTTCCGGACGAGGCTCCGCTGCTGCCAGATGCACTGCCAGATGAGGCACTGCTGCTGCCGGACGAGGCTCCGCTGCTGCCGGACGAGGCTCCGCTACTGCCAGATGCCCAGCGTCTATTGCCACCTCCGGGCGCCGAGCCTGCAGCAGAGCCTGTTGCTGAGCCTGCGCTACTATTTCCGGATGAGGCTCCGCTGCTACCGGATGAGGTACTTCCCCTACTCCAACCAGCGACGGCTGGCTACGTCTTTGCCCTGCTCTAACCGCCGACTGCGGCTGCCCCCTCCTCCTATTCATAGAATACACTTCACCTAAATCACATATAAGCAAACCACCGCTTAGTAAAACACTAAACGCTACATTCTTTTTCACAGAAAACCTCCCATTTCACAATCTAAAAATTGACAAGAGTCATTATAGCATGATACTTCCACATGTCAAGCCTTACCATCAGCAATTTCTCCGTCAAATCTTTTTTTTGCCCTGAAATTTCAATTTCTATTTGAATCGTCTTCTGCAGTATTGCGAGCGGAGCGAAGCAATCCGGGCCGCGTCGCGCCGCTCCTCACGTACATTGAGTATGCTGCGGTTCTGCGAGGCGTATTTCCTAAAAAGTCCTCGAAATAATTTGGTTTCGAAAGAGCTCTATTTTATAAAAAATTAAAGTAAATTGTTTTCAATGAAAGTAACTAAAAAACTTTCATTTTAAACGGAAATTGTTTACAATACTCCTGCAGGTTTTTGTTGAAGAGGTTAATGTAATGCATAGTTTGTCGCTTTATGAGATTAAAAAAGGGCTTCTGAAAAAGGATTTTTCTTCAACGGAATTGACCGGGCACTATCTTCAAAGAATAGAAAAATTTCAATATCTGAATGCGTTTATAACCGTCTGTGCCGATCACGCTCTGAGAGCGGCGCAGCAATCCGACAGGAAAATAGCCAACGGAAACGTTCGGGAGTTGGAGGGAATTCCCATGGCCATAAAAGATTTATTTCTCACCAAAGGAATTAGAACGACCGCCGGATCCCAAATGCTCAATAATTTTATTCCCCCCTACGAGTCGACCGTGTCCGAAAAATTGCTGGACGCCGGCGTCGTATTCCTGGGAAAAACAAACATGGATGAGTTCGCCATGGGATCCGCAAACCTGACAAGCTACTACGGAAGCGTCGTAAATCCCTGGAGCAAAGATAAAAAACTGGTGCCGGGAGGTTCGTCGGGAGGCTCTGCGGCAGCAGTCGCGGGACATCTTTGCGCGGCGGCAACCGGATCTGACACGGGAGGATCTGTTCGACAGCCGGCATCATTCTCCGGAATCGTGGGATTGAAGCCGACCTACGGAAGATGCTCGCGCTACGGAATGGTGGCATTCGCATCATCCCTCGATCAAGCCGGTCCGATGACAAAAACCGTTCGCGACGCAGCGATTTTATTGAAGGTAATGTCCGGATACGACGAAAAAGACTCGACATCTTCGCCGAAGGAAGTTCCGGATCTTGAATCATTTGTCGGAAAATCAATCAGAGGACTAAAAATCGGTATTCCGAAAGAATATCGCCTGGACGGAATGTCGGACGACATCGTAAAAGTCTGGAGAAAAGCAGCTTTGATGCTGAAAGACGCCGGAGCCGAGATCGTCGACGTCTCCCTCCCCTACTCCAAATACGCATTGCCGACATATTATATAATTGCCCCGGCGGAGGCATCGTCAAATCTTGCAAGATATGACGGTGTTCGATACGGTTTTCGCGAAAACGGAATTTCTCTGAACGATCTCTACGAAAATACCCGGGCCGAAGGATTCGGTGATGAAGTGAAGCGCCGAATTTTAATCGGAACCTACGTGCTTTCGGCGGGATATTACGACGCCTACTATTTAAAAGCGCTGAAAGTGCAAAAATTAATTCGTCAAGATTTTATGAACGCCTTTGAAGAAGCGGACGTTCTCCTGACTCCGACAACTCCCACGAGCGCCTTTGCTTTCGGAGAAGAACCGAAGGATCCCGTAACCATGTATTTGAACGACGTATTCACCGTAACGGCCAACATCGCCGGATTGCCGGGAATTTCCGTTCCCGTTGATTTGGACAGCCTGGGACGACCGCTCGGATTGCAGCTGATCGCTCCTCATTTTAAAGAAGAATTGCTGGTACAGGTCGGCAGCGCGCTGGAAGAAATTGCGAATTTCCCTGCTCTGAAGGAGATAATATAATGAAATACATCGAAACATCTTCCGGTCTTTGGGAAGTGGTCATAGGTCTTGAAGTGCATGCCCAGATAATATCCGAATCAAAATTGTTTTCGTCGGCGTCGACAAAATTCGGAGTATCTCCCAATGAAAATGTGTCGTTCGTTGACGCGGCTCTCCCGGGAGTTCTTCCGGTTATCAATTCGTTTTGCATAGATCAGGCGATAAAAACGGGACTCGGACTTAACGGATCCGTAAATTTAAAATCCTACTTCGACAGAAAAAATTATTTTTACGCGGATTTGCCCCAAGGATATCAAATAACTCAGTTTCACCACCCGATCATCAGCGGCGGCCATGTTGAAATCGAAACCGAAGACGGCGAAGAAAAAAAGGTGTGCCTTGATCATATCCACATCGAGCAGGACGCGGGAAAAAGTATCCATGACCAGGGTCCCACAAAATCATTTATAGACTTGAACCGCGCCGGTATCGCATTGATGGAAATAGTGACAAAGCCGGATATGAGAACTGCGGAAGAGGCCGCATCTTTCCTGCGAAAACTGCGATCGATTTTGCGATATCTTAAAACCTGCGACGGAAATATGGACGAAGGCAGTATGCGTGCGGACGTAAATGTATCTTTGCATCGTCCCGGAACGGAATACGGTACCCGCGCCGAAATAAAAAACGTCAATTCCATAAAATTTCTGATAACGGCCGTTAATTATGAAACCGAGCGTCAAATAGCGCTCCTGGAAGCGGGAAAAGAGGTGGAGCAGGAAACTCGGTTGTTCGACAGCTCCACCGGAAAAACCGTCGGCATGCGATCAAAGGAAGATGCAAATGATTATCGCTATTTTCCCGAGCCGGATCTCCCTCCGCTGATACTGGAGCAATCGAGAATTGACGCCATTCGCGAAACCATTCCGGAATTACCGGATGCAAAAGCTGCCCGGTTGCAGCGGGATTACAGTTTGTCGCACTACGACGCGTGCCTGATATCATCGGAAAAAGAAGTGGCCGATTTTTACGAACGCGCTGTGGTAAGCATCGATTCCAACGAGAATATCGCGAAAATCCTCTCCAATTGGATAACGGGAGAACTGTTCGCTTTGTTCAACAAGTACAGTACTGATATAAACAACAGTCGCATATCTCCGGAGCACATGGGCGAGCTGGTGATTTTGATAAAAACAGACATCATTTCCGGAAAAATCGCCAAAGACGTTCTTGAATTAATGTGGGAAACCGGGGAATCTCCGTCGAATATAGTTGAGGAAAAAGGACTGCGGCAAATTGTTTGCTCGGACACCATCACGGAGTCGCTGCGGGAAGTGCTGGCTCAGCATGCGGATAAAGTTGAAGAATACAAAAACGGAAAAGACAAACTTTTCACTTTCTTCATCGGTCAGGCGATGAAAAAAACCCAAGGAAAAGCAAATCCTCAAATGCTGAACGAGATTTTAAAAAAGCTTTTGTCCGAATGAAAGAATTTCTGAAATGTTGGCTGGAAGAACTTGAAATTCAAAAATATTACTCGCGTCACACGATAGAGGCCTACAGGCGTGACGTGACGAATTTCGAGAATTTTCTTGTCGGGCATATCGGAGACAATGTTTCACCGGAAATTTTACGAACCCTGAAAACCGCCGATTTTCGGTCCTGGCTTTCCCGGCGCATATCCGACGGATTGACGGCCAGATCCAACGTCAGAGCTCTGTCTGCACTGAAGTCATTTTTCCGGTATCTTGCGAAAAGAGATTTGGTTGATCTGAAAAGTATCGATTCGGTTAAACGTCCGAAATTGTCGGCGCTGCTGCCGAAACCGATAAAAGAAGATAAAATTCTCGATTTTTTAAATCTCGATTTTTTTTTCGAAAATGATCCGCAGTGGATAACCGACAGAGACCGAGCGCTCTTTTCTCTCCTGTACTGCTGCGGACTGAGAATAAACGAAGCTCTCAATATCAAAACAAAAGACGTTGCCGACGAAATAAAAATCTCGGGAAAAGGCAAAAAAGACCGAATGATTCTCGTGCTTCCGTTGGTCTCGGACAGAATAAAGATATACATCTCCGGCTGTCCGCACGATTTGAGCGAGGGTTTTTTGTTCGTGGGATTAAAGGGAAAAAGATTGCACGCATCCCTGGCAGACAATCGCCTTCAAAAACTCAGACTCATGCACGATCTTCCGGATCACGCCTCCGCCCACGCATTCAGACACAGCTTTGCGACACATCTTATACAACACGGAGCGGATCTGCGTTCCGTTCAGGAACTTTTGGGCCACGAATCTCTCTCCAGCACGCAAATCTATACCGATGTTGACGACTGCAATCTGCTGAAAACCTACGCAAAAACCCACCCGCTCGAAAAGAATCGGCATTAATTTATCGCTGTTAATGTGATTTTTACCCGCATTTCGTAGCATACAAAGTCAACAAAGATCGGGAGTCAAATTTTGTTAGTGTGGGTGTTATTCGGGATAATATTGCTGATTATCAGCATCGGGGATTTTTTATTTTTCAGAATAGAAGACGAATACCTGCTTGCTCTCATCGTTCTCTATATCGTTTCGTGCATTTCCGGAGTATCCGGAGGAAATTTCTGCAATGGTTTGATGACGGCAACCATAACTTTTGTCGTTACCCTGGTTATGAATCACTGCGGTTTAATAGGCGGCGGCGATGTAAAAATGCTGTTTCCGGTGATCCTGCTGGCAGAAAATAATCTGTTAACATTTTTGATAGGAATTTCGGTTGGAGGAGCGGTTTTATCAATTATCTACATCATTTTCGGTCGACAAATCTTTTTCCTCAGGAGAAAGGTCGTATCTTATTTGTGTTTTTTCAAAAAAAAGAAAAATAAGTTCACTTTTTTAAAGGTTATTTTACTTTCATTAAATAGAATCGATAAAAGAATAGTTGCACTGAGGCATTATACCTTCAGTGCGGTGAGGCAAGAAATCCCGTATGGGATAGCAATATCCTGCGGAGGTTTCTATGTAATTTTGGAAAATTTAGCGGCCGGGTTGTGACATGAACAGTAAAAAACTACTTCCTGCTCTTATGGCTCTCGTGGCGGCTTTTATCGTCACCGCAATTCTGGCGTTTTTTATATCCGGAAAAAGCGGACCGTCAGCTTCATCTCCCTCCTCTTCTGCTGCTTCGCTTCCGAAAAAGAATTCTGTAAGCGATATTTCCATGCCGGATATTCCCCTCATGGTAAAAGAAAACAAAAAAGAGAAAGAATGTCGGGTTTTGATTGTTTCCAAGGACATAAAAAGCGGTTCTAAGATAACTCTTGAAAGTTTAGCCTGGAAGACGTGGCCTCCCCAGGCAGTGCAGCCTTACTTTATTGCAAAAAACGACAAAGACGTACCTCTAAACAATAAAGATGACTACAACAACGCGCTAAAAATGTGGGCTGCTTCGGATATTCCCGCCGGAGTCCCGTTAATAATGCGCATGCTTATCAACGAAGATCCTATCAAGAAAGAAAGGGAAGCTGCGGAAAAAAAGAAAAAAGAGGAAGAAGAGAAGAAAAGAAAGGCGGAAGAAGCAAAGAAAAAAAGCGCTTCGCTGAGGACCGGAATGCGGGCTCTTACCGTTCCGTTGGACCAAAAATCCACCATACCCGAAACCATGCTGGAAGTGGGAAATCGCGTTGATGTACTGGTTTCCGTTCAAAACAACAGTAGAACAAGAGTTTTCAAGTACGCTGCGATAAGAATATTGGCAGTTGACGGAATGACTTCCAAAACCAAAGTGGAGGATAAAAAAAGCGAAAAAAACACTTTCGAAAGAGGCGGTTTATTGACCGGGTTAAGCAATGTGAGCTCGCTGCTTTCGGTAAAGAATATCACCATAGAAATAAAAGAAGATTTGGTTAAAGAATTCCTTCAACGTCTCGGAAATAACGGAATTGTTTTATCACTGAGGAATCAAGAAGACATTGCAGACACCGAGGAGGGTCTGGTAACCGAAGAGTCCGAAAGTGAAAGAGAGCTGGATTCTGTTCTGCGTTCCATGGCGAAAATGAATCAGGAAAATTCTGCGGAGATTTTGAAAAAGAACAAAGAGAAAGAAAAGGATTTTTCAGTGTTAATCGACAAGATCAATTCCGCCGGAGTTAAACATTCAAAAGAAATCATGATCAAAGAACAGCAGAACAAACGAGAGAAAAAACAGGCAGAATCAACACTTATCGAGAGTCTCAATTTTTCCGATCAAAACAGTTCGAAAAATGCGCTGCTCGAGGTTAAAAGACAGAAAGAGTTGAACGACGTCAATATGGCGTTGATTTTAAAGAGTATGAACAGTATTGCGAGTGCCGGAGAAAGTTCTGTCGGTAAACAAACGAACTTTGGCAACAAGGTACTCGTAAAAAATGCTGAAACCGGAAGATATGAGATTGTCAGCGGAAAGATTATCGGAGAGGAGCCGGAAGAGGAAGGCAGTTCGGTCATCATACATCGGCATCAAGCTTCCGAAGTGGTGCAATTCGACGAAAACGGGAAAAAATTAGAAGCTAAGGACTCCTCGACAGAATCGGGTTTCGGAGGTTATACGAATTCGAAAAATTCCGGAATCGAGGAGAAAAGTTCTGCAGTTTCTGTGTCGTAAGGTTTTTTGGTTGTGTGAGTTGCAAATTGAATTATGCGGTATTTAAGTATTGGAGAGTATGGTATGAAAAAAATAAGTTTTATTTTTGCCGGTTTTGCTCTTTTGGCCTGCCTTGTTTGTCATAAATCATTTTCTTCTGATGAAAGGGATAAAAAAAATGACAAAGAAAGCGAAGAAGCCCCGAAAGTGAGTAGAATACCTGCCGGTTCCGGAGGCAGAGAGTTGCGAGAAATTGAACTGAACACGGTGAATTTTATCAAACTGGGCGCCAAGGTTGGGGAGATTTTCATTCCGAATCCTGCAGTTGCCGATGTGGAAATGTTGAGCGACACCTCGATGTATCTGACAGGATTGGTTCCGGGAGTCACTTCTCTTCTGATACACGATAAAAACGGAAATGTCATCGCAAACTACGAAATACGAGTGACCTACCCTCTTAAGGAAATAAAAAAAGCCGTTACGGAAATGCATCCGGATGCGCACGTCGAGATACTTTCGGTTGATAATTCAATAGTTCTGCGCGGAAAAGTTCCATCCCCGGAAGCGGCTGCAAGCGTTCTGGATATTGTGGGACGTTTCGTAAAAAGCGAAAAAATCATTAATAAGTTGTCGATTGAAACGGCAACCCAGGTAATGCTTAAGGTTAAAATAGCGGAAGTATCAAGAATTCTAAGTAAAAAACTTGGGATCAACTGGAAAGCACTCTCCCACGGACAGGACGTCACGGGAATGAGTTACGGATTTATCTCCGGAGATGCAGCCTCTTTTCCGGCTTTTAGCACCGATGCCAGCGCATTAAAGGCCGATTTTGACGCGAAATCCATGGCCGGAAAGGTTGATGGAGGTCGCTGGTTAGTCCACGGGGGAGGAAGTAACGGTCTATCCGCTTTAATAGAAGCTTTGGCCAGCGAATCATTCGCCAGCGTATTGGCGGAACCGACTCTGGTTGCACTCTCCGGAAAAACGGCGACATTCAACGCCGGCGGTGAGGAAAGCTACACCGTGAGACAAACCGGCAGCGATTCCAACACGACAGAATTTAAAAGCTGGGGCACAGCCATCGAATTTACCCCGATTGTCATGGCGGAAGACCGGATCAACATTACCGTAAAACCGACCGTCAGCACCATCGGCGCAAAAAATGCCGACGGAGTCCCGTCCCTCACAACAAAAGAGGCATCCACAACCGTCGAGCTGGGAAGCGGTCAAAGCCTCGTAATCGCCGGATTATTGCAAACCACAAAGAGTTCCCACAGCACCGAAGCGCCGTTTTTAGCGGATTTGCCGTTGTTCGGGGCGCTTTTCAGAAATTCCAGTGTGGATATCAGTGAAAAAGAATTGGTAATTATAATTACGCCGTATATCGTAAAACCGTCGTCCAAGCAATTGAAAGCCCCCAATGATATGGTTCCGAGAATGTATTCTCCGCTGGAATCCATACTTACCAGAAAGTTTCATAAAAATATTAAACATGTCGGCAGTGCAGGTTTTTCGGTGAAATAAAAGGAATTTAACATGAAAAAAACAGCGATTTTTACAGTAATCTGTCTGCTTCCTGCGGGATGCCAAAAACAGTACCTGGCCGATGACGGATATGTTCCGGAAACAGTATCTATCGACGCAACAGAAACAAAAAATATCAGTTTTTTCCCAACTTCCCGTGATTTCAGTCCGGACAGCGCAACTGTCGAAAAAATGACGCAACTCTTAAAAGATATTCATGCCGAAGATATAGAAAATATCGGTTTCATGTTGATATCCGACAGTGCAATTCCCCACGAAATCCAAGAAAAAGCCAAAAGAGAGATTTCTCATCTGATGGGAAGAATGGGCTTTTTGAACAGTCGTATAGTTGACTCGGGCACCTGCATTTACAAAAACGCAAAAGTGGGAATAAGAATCGACGCTCTGAAATACGAAACCAACGAAATAAATTGCGATATGTGGTCGGAATACATCGGAGACATAGATACCAACAAACATTTGCCGAAGTACGGGGCGGCGACCGCGTTCAATCTCCTGGAAACGATAGGAAACAAAGCAGATTTGATATCACCCCGAAAGTACAGCGGCCAGGAAACATCTGCGGCCATTGAGTCAGCCGGAGTAACAGTTACCGGCGGTGGCGGCGGCGACTCAAGCAGTGCTGCCTCCGGCAGCGGTGGCGGAAGTAGTGGCAGTGGCGGGAAATAGTTTCATAATCTGTTGTTATATAGGAGAAAGATATTATGTCAAAAATAACTTCGTCTAATTTGCCCCATAATCTCGTAGGGTTTATGTGCGACCCGGTTTCGGAGCAGATAATAAATAATGTTATCAAAAGTCTCGGAATGGCGTATTCGGAAGTTTTTGAGGGAGGTCTTACAAATATTGTTGAATTTTTGAAAGGCAACCGAACTCCCAAAATATTAATCGTTGATATCTCGGATTCCGAATTGCCGTTAAACGAAATTGTGAAAATAAAGGAGCACTGTTCGCCCAACGTAAATATCCTGGTGGTGGGAAGTCGCAATGACGTGGGTCTGTTTCGCGACCTGGTGGAAATCGGAGTTTCCGATTATTTGGTAAAACCTCTGAACAATAAATTGGTACAGCATGCCATAGAAACAGCCAACGGCCCTATGAAAAAATATACCGAAAAAACCGGAAAAATGGTGCAATTCATCAGTTCTGTGGGGGGAGCCGGAGCAACAACCGCAGCGGTAAACGTCGGATGGATTTTGGCCAATCGTCACTTTAAACGCACGCTGGTAATGGATATGGATTTTTACTACGGTACGACACACCTGATGCTGGATGTCAGAAGCGAAAATCCCTACCTTGACGTTCTCGAATCCCCGGACAAAATAGATGATTACTTTGTTGAAACCATTCTTAAAAGATGTGATCAAAGATTGTACTATCTCGGAGGATTGGTTGATATTCTGCGAGGAGTCAATGTCGAAATATCGGCATTTGAGGCTCTGATGAATCTCGTTAAACGACAATTCAATTATTTGTTAATTGATTCTCAACGGAGTGTGAGCGATATGAACAAAGTGTGCATGGAAAAATCCGACAGCTTTGTAATTATGGTTGAGATGAGCGTCGCATCCGCCCATAACACTCTTCGTTTGTTGGAAGTAATAAATGCAACCCAACAGGACAAAAAAATCATCGTCGCGGCCAACAAAATCGGATTATCCGCCGGAGGCGCACTCACGAAAGAATCATTCGAAAAGATCATAGACAGAAAAATCGACTATGTCATGCCCCTCGACGAAAATCTTGCCCTCGCGGCGGCAAACATAGGCCAGCCGATTGCTCTTTCGTTCAACCCGCTTACGGAAGCGATGGAAAACCTGAGCAATAATATTCTCGGAAAACAAGAAAGCCTGGATATAGAAAAAACCGTAATGAATGAAAAAAAGTGGACAATGGATAGAGTTAAGGATTTGGCGATCGGTACATTTGAAAAAGTTATAACTCAGCTAAAATAAATTGACAGGTGTGAAACATGGCTTCAAACAATGCAACTAATAATGCAACCGGTAAAGATGGGTTAGCAGAAGAATCTCCGATTTTAACGGTCTTCCGAAAAGAAGCGCACGAAACCATGCTTAACAGAATCAACTTGGCTTCGGCCTTTAAGTTGACTCCGCAGGAATTGCGCGCCGAAATCGAGAACTTCATCTTCGATTTTGCCCAGGAACGACGTGCTCAGCTCACAAAACGCGAGCAAATAGGCATCGCCCACGAGCTGGTCAACGACATGATCGGTCTCGGACCTCTCGAAACATTGCTGGAAGACGATTCGATATCGGACATCGTAGTAAACGGTCCCCATCAAATCTACGTTGAACGTAAAGGAATGATGCAACTGGCCTCGCTGAAATTCAGAGACGACTCTCACTTGCTGCAAATTGCCCAGAGAATTGCACACCGCGTCGGAAGACGCGTCGACACGTCAAGCCCGCTCTGTGACGCTCGTCTTCCGGACGGAAGTCGTGTCAATATTGTGGTGCCTCCGATTGCTCTGGACGGAGCATCGATCTCCATTCGTAAATTTTCTAAAAAAGCCTTGGATTTGCGTACGTTGGCCGCGCACGGAGCCCTCACGGAAGAGATGGTGCAGGTTTTGCAAATAGCATCCACCTGCGGTCTGAATATCGTGGTTTCGGGGGGGACGGGTTCCGGAAAAACGACACTGCTGAACGCACTGTCCCAGCTTATAGACCCGCGTGAACGTATCGTAACGTGTGAGGACGCCGCCGAATTGAAATTGCAGCAGCCGCACGTGGTTCGCTTGGAAAGTCGCCCTCCGAACATTGAAGGAAAGGGAGAAATTACAATTCGCGACCTGGTAAAAAATGCCCTTCGTATGCGTCCGGATCGCATCGTCATCGGAGAGGTTCGAGGATCCGAATGTATAGACATGTTACAGGCAATGAACACCGGCCACGACGGTTCCATGTCAACGATCCACGCAAACAGAGCTCGAGAGGCATTTATTCGTCTGGAAAACATGGTCGCCATGTCAGGATTTGACCTTCCGAGCGAAATTGTTCGAGCTCAAATTGCCGGTGCTGTTAACCTCATCGTACAAACGGAGCGTCTGCACGACGGTTCAAGAAAAATTACGGAAATCGTTGAAGTTACCGGTATTAATGAAAGAGGAGATATAGAATATCAACATCTTTTCAAATTTGTACCTCTCGGAGAAAGCCCTGATCATAAAGTGTTCGGCAGGTTTGACGCCGGAACCGATCAGCCGATGTTCCTGGAGAAGGCTATCATCTATGGTCTGGACAAGGAACTGCTTACGATAATGAAAAATGCCATGGGAAAGAGCGGAGGCACCTCTTATGACTCAGATTATTAGTACTGTTATAATTTTTTTCACAGCTCTTATCTGTTTTTATATTACCTATAATCTTCTCGATCGTTCCGAGGAAGATAGTACGTTGAAAGATAAGATAGAAAAAAGAGTCAAAGAATTTTGCAAACATGAAGTGTCAGAGTCCGAACATGCCAGCCAGATTTCCACGTTCGCAAAAATGGAATATTCCGAATTTGGAGCATCGTCTGATTCGCAGTATAAGCTGGTCGGCCGAGTCCAACTTATCATGAAAAAAGCAAACATAACCGATATTTCGGTGAGAAATTTTATAATAGTGTGTCTGGTCGGCGGAGTTGTATTCGCCGCGCTGATTATTCATTTTAATTTTTTAAATATCGGTTTGGGAATTCCGGTCGGCGGTAGCTTAGGAGCTTTTCTCGTCTACAATGTTTTCGCCTCAATGGCAGCAAAAAGGAAAATGGAATTTTTGCAGATGTTTCCGGACGCAATAGATATGATGATCCGAGGCGTTAAAGCCGGTCTGAACATAGGTCGTATCATGAAATTGGTCAGCATTGAGTCAAAAGACCCCCTCTCAAGTGAATTCAAAACGATCAGCCAAAAATTTGATCTGGGGGTAGAGCCCGAAAAAGTTCTGCTGGAAGCAGCTGAAAAAATAGACATAGAAGAATTTCGATTTCTGGTCGTCGCCCTGGTGCTGCAAATGGAAAACGGCGGCGTGCTGGCAGAAATTTTACAAAATCTCTCCTCCATTATAAGAAAAAGGCTGGAGCTCAATCTAAAGTTAAAAGCCATGTCAGCCGAAGCAAGAATGTCCGCCATAGTTATCAGCGTATTGCCGTTCGTTTTTGCAGGCATTATGGCCGTCATTAACCCGAATCACATAAAAGAATTTGCCAATCCGGGCACGGGACAAACATTGTTAAAAGTAGCAATTACCTTGTTTAGTATAGGAACGTTTATGATGCTCAAAGCAACCAAAATAAAGGTATAAAACAATGGTACATGTACTTTATTTTCTCACGGCTTTTACGGTTTTCTTCGTTATCAAACCCTACGTCGATAAAATTGCCATCGGCCTTTTGGCCAGACTCAGGCTCATAAAGAAAGTCAAAAATACGCAAAGAGGGGGATCTGTCGGCTATGATGAAGTGGGGGATAAAGAAAGCATAGGTCTCAGTTCCAAAGGTCCGATGTTCGGAACCAACTCGTTTTTCAATTTCATCGCAGAAAAAAACAAGGAGTTGGTAGAAGAAATGCAGACACTTCTGCAAAAGGCCGGCGTACGCCAAAATGATGCACTCGAAAAATTCCTGAAATCCAAAGTTAACTCCGCCATTTCACTGTTTTTCACGTTAATTCTCCTCTACTTCCTCAGTGATAATAGTGACTTTCCGTTTCCGGCCGCAGTATTTGGTTCACTGTTATTGGCGGTAATCGGCGGACATAAATTAACCGATATGAATCTTGAACTAATTGCAAATAAAAGAAAAGAAGCCATTGAAAACGGAGTACCGGATCTGGTCGATCTCCTGGTCATTTGTTCGGAATCGGGACTCGATCTGAACAGATCCATCAGAAGAATAGCTCGAGAGCTGAGAACTTCCAATCCCATTTTGGCAGACGAACTCAGCCTGACGTCCATTGAGCTTGAAATGATCCCGGATCATCGCCAGGTTTTTAAAAACCTGGAGGACAGAACAAATTGTATGGAAATCAAGACTCTTTCCAAAACGCTCAGTCAATCGATAGAATACGGATCTTCACTGTCTGTAACCCTGAGAGACCTGGCAGTGGAATCAAGGCAGAAAAGAATGCTGAATGCTGAATCAAAAGCGGCTCAAGCTCCTACCTTGCTGACCCTTCCTATGATGTTTTTCATCATGCCGTGTTTGTTCATTGTTATGTTGGGACCGGTCATCATCGGAATGATGAAATCTTTTGGCGGAGGCGGCGGTGGCGGTTAGGATATTCCTGTTTTGTTGTCTGTTTTTGGTCGCATGCGAAAACGATAACCGATACTATGACGGTATGTCACGTGTCGAAAGACATGAAGAAAAACTTCGCCGACATTTTTCGGGAAAAAGAGTCGGAGATATATCAACTCTTATCTCAGAAACAAAATCAATTTCCTATCTGCTAAAGCGGTCAGGCAGGAGGAAACGAGCTAATCAATTCGATTCTTACATCGATGTGTTGACCTACGGGAACAGAACAATGGACGAATCTTTGGACGACGTCATGAGATTAGTAAACAGAGGCACCGGAAACGCAGGTGCCGGAAACACGGATGCCGAAAACGCAGGTGCAAACAGCTGTAAAAATATTTTTTTCGTGGAATGGCTTCCCTGAATAAATAAAAAACCAAAAGCAATCTCTGTTTTTCGTGTACTTTGCGAGAGTGTTCATATATTTTCTACGGAGGAAACACCGGAGCGTCTAAATGAAAATAAAAGGAAACAGAAGCTTGTCTTCACGATTGTGGCTCGACCGACAGGTCAACGATCCGTACATAAAACTTGCGCAGAGGGAAGGGTACCGTTCCCGGGCGGCATTTAAACTTATGGAAGCGGACGATAAATATCACCTGATAGAAAATGCAAAATGCATCATAGATCTGGGAGCGGCGCCCGGCGGTTGGAGTCAGGTGTTGGCGCAAAGATCTCCGGCCGACGCAAAAATTGCCGCGATCGACCTTTTGCCGTTTCATCCCATAGAAAAAGTCCGGCAATTCTGCGGAGATTTTGAAAATTTTCAATCAGCCGTCACGGATTACCTTGAACAAAAAGCAGATCTCGTCGTATCGGATATGGCGCCTTCAACCATCGGGCACGCGCAAACGGATCATCTCCGCATAATGAATTTGGCGGAAAGCGCCTACTCCTTCGCAGAAAATACCCTGAAAACAGGCGGCGCTTTTATCGCAAAAATATTTCAGGGGGGAAAGGAAAAATCCTTCGCGGAAATGCTGAAAAATGACTTTCAAAAAGTCTGTTTTTTTAAACCAAAATCCAGCAGAAATTTATCATCGGAAATATATATCGTTGCCACGGGATTTCAAAAATGCAATTAAACACTCATATTAAAGCAGTTATTCAGGTATTGGACATATTTTTCGAGTCTCGCGCTCCGTTCGATATCGTTCTTGCAAAATTTTTCAAAAACAATCGAACAGGTTCGCATGAACGTCGCGCAATCGCCGAATTTTCCTATAAAATATTCAGAAATTTCGAAAAACTCAAATTTCTTACGAAAAATATTACCGCAAATTTCGGCAGATTTTATGTTCTGGCTTTTTTGAAAACACAATTGACGTTGTCGCAGGAAAAAATCCGGGAAATATTTTCGGGAAAAGCCTATTGTCCTGAAAAATTATCCGACTTTGAGGTGAGGTTTCTCGATTCCCTCGATAGAAAAACTGATTTTCCGCAGCATGCGATGCTGAATTATCCGGAATGGATGATCCCTCTGCTGCAAAAATCGTTTCGCCCGGACGAATTGTCGAACGAGATGACGGCGCTCAACGAAAAAGCCTTCGTCGATCTCCGTGTGAACACTTTAAAAACGTCCAAAGACGAAGTGAAAAAAATGCTCGCGGAATTTCAAACGGAGGATTGTCGCTTCTCGGTTAACGGACTGAGACTGCTGAGCGGCAGAATTTCGAGAAATCACGACGTCATCGCCAAAGGATTCGCCGAAATTCAGGATGAAGGATCTCAACTTGTGGCGGAAGTGTGCGCAGCCACTCCCGGGGATACCGTGGTGGATTTTTGTGCCGGAGCCGGCGGAAAAACGCTCGCCCTCGCGGCCGCCATGCAAAACAAAGGACGCATTTTTGCCCTCGATAAATACGAAGAACGCC
>JAISCG010000112.1 GCA_031265715.1 Holosporaceae bacterium
TCGTCCCGCAATTGATTTGCAAATTCTATGATAAGAATTCCGTGCTTCGCCGAAAGTCCTATCAGCATGATCAGACTGATCTGGGTGTATATGTTCATGGTGTATCCGACCAGCCACAGCGCCAAAACGGCTCCGAATATTCCCAGCGGCACCGTCAACATAACGACAAACGGGCTCACAAAACTTTCAAACTGTGCGGCAAGAACGAAATAGGACACCAGCACGGCTAGGAGAAATACGAAAAGAACGCCGCCCTCCGAATCTTTATAATCCTTTGATTGTCCGCGATAATACACCTGGGCGTGTTTCGGCAGTTTTTCGATCACGACTTTTTCCAAAAATCCGAGTACGTCGCTCAGCGAATATCCGTTGCCGATATTCCCGGATATGGTTATCGATCTGGAGCGATTTTGGCGACCGAGCTTGCCGGCCTCCCCGGTTTCTTTGACGGTCACGATATTATCCAACGGAATTAAAGTCGGCGAATTTTGCGATCGCACATATATATTTGAAACGTCGTCTATGTTATCCCGACTTTTGGGATCCGCCTGGAGAATAACGTCGTATTCCTGACCTCTGTCCACAAATGTCGTTATTCTTTTTGATCCCAGCATTACCTCCAGCGTCGATCCGATCGTTTTGGCCGAAACGCTGAGATCTCCAGCGCGATCTTTATCTATGTCGACCCGAAATTTGGGGGTGGTTTCCTTAAAATCGCAATCCGTGTCGGAAATTCCGGGATATTTCTTCAGCTCTTCAAAAATTATGTCGCGCCATTTCACAAGTTCGTCATAGTCGTATCCGCCGAGCACAAACTGCAGCGCGTGGGATCCTTTGCTTCCGATTCCCATCGGAAAAACGACGGATGACGTTACTCCGGGAATTTTCCCGAGTTCGGAACGCAGGTCGGCGGCGATCCGGAAAACGTCGCGGGATCTTTCCTCGCTCTTTTTCAGTTCGATGAGAATCATGCCTCCGTTAACGGCGCCTTCGGATTCGCGAAATCCGGGAATCAGCGCCAGCACGTTGTTCGCCGATTTTTGATCCAGCAGCGGATACACTTTTTTCAGAACGGAATCCATGTAGCCGGACATCGCATAAAAACCGATCCCTTCCTGCGCATTTACCTTAACAAAAAGCATGTTTCGATCTTCTTTCGGCTCGTATTCTCCGGGAATACGGGAAACCAAAAAAAGCGAAATTCCCAAAATCGCCAGAAACAAAATCGACACGGCAACCCTGCGGGAAATCAGATTCTCAAGGAAATTCCCGTAGAGCGAACGATACTTCAGCGTGAGATTATCCACCAACATATTGAATTCGGTCTGTTTTTTCGACGTCAGAAAACGATTGCACAGCATCGGAGTCAGGGTCAGAGCGACGACAGCGGAAAAACATACCGCAGCGGAAATCGCCACGGAAAATTCGATAAACAATTTTCCCGTTTTCCCCGGGAGCATTCCGATCGGCAGGAAAACGGACAGAAGAACAACGGTGGTGGAAATTACGGCAAAAAATACCTGGGCGGATCCCTTCACAGAGGCGTCAAACGGAGATTCGCCCTCATCCATGCGACGCTGCACATTTTCAAGCACAAGAATCGCGTCGTCCACAACTATACCGATCGCCAGCACCATCGCCAGCAAAGTCAACGTGTTGATACTATAATTCAGCATTTTCAGAACAATGCATGTTCCCACGATTGAAATCGGAACGGTAACGGCAGGTATCAGCGCGGCTCTGAACGATCCTATAAAAACGAATACTATCAAAAACACCAAAATTGCGGCGATGATCATCGCGTGAAACACCTCCGCGATCGATTGCTCGATAAATTCCGCCTCATCTCTCAGGACTGTCAATCGCATGCCGTCGGGCAACTTCGACTGCATATTTTTTATGAGTCGGCGCACGCCTTTCGAGATCGAAACGGAGTCGGCCGTCGATTGCTTTGATATACCGAGGGAAATCATGGGTTCTCTGTTGGCCTCAAAGTAGCTTCTCTGACTTTTCGGCTCGATATTCACCTGCGCAACGTCGGAAATTCTGATCGGATTGCCGTTATCGTCAGCGGCGACTATGATCTGTCTGAAATCTTCCGGAGTGTTGTAGCGGCGGTTGAGGGTAATCGGATACTCTTTGTCCTTTGATTCGATGCGTCCGGCCGGATATTCGACATTTTCCGAATTTATGGCGTTTTCGACGTCGCTCACGGTGACTCCGCGCGCCGCCATCTTTTTGTGATTCAGCAGAATGCGCATGGATTGCTCGTACTGACCGGCCAAATCGACGGAAGCGACTCCGTCCAGCACGGAAAATTGATCGGCGATGTAGCGATCAACGTAATCCGATAATTCGATTTTACTCATATTCGGGTTGGTGACGGCGATCATCACAATCGGCGTTCCGTTGGAATCGAATTTTCGCACAACCGGAATATCGGCTCCTTCCGGAAGTTTGTTCAGGATGCGATTAATGCGATCGCGCACGTCGTTGGCGGCGGCTTCAAGATCCCGACTGATCGAAAATTCCAGCTGAACGTTGGAGCGTCCCTCCTTGCTGGTCGATTGAATATTGTCGAGCCCTTCGATGCCCGCCACGGCATTTTCCACCGACTGCGTGATTTTCGTTTCGATAATATCGGACGACGCTCCGACGTAGGTTGTGGAAACGGAAATGGTCGGCACCTCGATGTCCGGATACTCGCGAATCGGCAATCTGTTCAAATTCAGATACCCGAAAAGCATAATCAGCAGCATCAAAACGATGGTCGCGACCGGCCTCGTAACGAAAAATCGACTCATTTTTGCTCTCCGCCTTCGGAAATTTTAACCGAATCGCCGTCGTAGAGATTGACCAACCCCTCCGTTATTATTTTTTCGCCGATCCGCAGTCCTTTTTTCACCTCGATATAGCCGCTTTCTCTTTCGCCGATTTCCACGTATTCCCGTTTTACCGTCGGGGAGGATCCGCTTTCGTCCAGGACGAATACGTAGTGTTTTTCGCCGATGCTTGCCAGAGCTTTTTCCGGAATCCGGATAACTTCCCGATCCTTCAATTTCACGGATATTTTCAGCATCATTCCCGGCTTCAGAAGGTGCTCTTTATTGTCGATAATTCCGCGAACGGAAATGCTGCGTGAAATTGCAGACACCCGCGGCACGACGGCCAAAATATTTCCTTCGAATTTTTTCCCCTCCGTCGCGTCGCTTTTCGCGATGATTTTCAGATTCGGCTCCAGCAATAAACTGTATTTTTCCGGCAGAGTGAAATCGATTTTTAATTTGTCGACGTCGTCAATGGTGGTGACGACGCTGCCGGGAGTCAGCAACGCTCCGACGCTGACTTTTCTTATTCCGAGTATTCCGTCGAAGGGCGCGGAGATGCTGCTTTCTTTTATATCTGCGTTGATTGCGTCCAATTTTGCTTGAGCATCCAGCATTTTCGTTTTCTGGATATCGTAATCCTTGACGGACACCACTTTTTTCTCTTTCAGAACCTCCAGTCTTTTGAATTCCCGCTCCTGCTCCGTCAAATTAATTTCCGCCTGCTTTTTTTCGGCGATTTTTTTATCGATGTTCAGTTGCACCAGCAGCTGACCTTTTTTCACCTGCTCGCAGTCGGAAAAGTGAACGGAAACAACCGATTGAGTGACATTTGACATAATATCCACGGATTCGTTGGAAACGGCCGTGCCGATGGCTTTTAACACCGTTTCTGCGCTGACTTTTGAGACAGTCATCACCGATACTACCGGCGGCAGCCTTTTCTTTTTCGCTCCGTGATCGGACGTTGAGTTCCTGTACATGATCGTGATCGCCAGCACAATCAAAATTAATACTGAGTATTTATTTTTTATCAACTTTTTTATCAACATAAACCTGCTCGCAACTCTCTGCGAATTATACAACACAATTGTTATCAAAAGCTAAATTTGGATCAGACAGGATTATCATTCGTCGGATTACGGAGACATCCACGAAGTGTGAGAAAAAGTCAGGTATCGGTTTTTTAAAACTTATTTCGGAAAATTCAACCCATACCCCGTCTACTTGCGGCGGGGTTGGTTATTTGGAATGACGCAGTGATTTAGATTTTTCTAAAGAACCTTCTTACTTCTCGTCCTGATCTCTCTGCCGTATGAGCCACTTGCCTAAACACTCTATGCGTTTCGTCAAGAACCTTTTCACTCACTGTCCGACCTTTCTCTTGCTCCATTAATACTCTTAACCCTTCCATACGATTTTCAAGCACTCCAAATTCCTCGGAGAAATTCCTTTGGACGACAGGTACCGCAACGGCTTCTTCCTCTGGAATCTCCATGGCCGGCGCAACGTTTGCAGCGTCAACTGCTGCTCTTAATTCTGCCATGCTATTTTCAAGCGCTCTAAATTGCTCGTAGAGATTCCCTTGGGGGAAAGGTACCCCATCTTCCCCCGGAACCTCCATAGTTGACGCAACGTTTGCTAACAATAACACCATCATCGGTAAAAATTTTCTCATATCTTTTATCGCTCCCCTTTTTTAGATGTCGCGATGATACCCGATGTACCCGGAAATTTCAAGGGGATATGTGAAAATTGCTTACCACCCGTCGAATCTTTTTTTTGCTTGAAATTTTAGTTAATAGTGCTAATGACGCGAGAGAATGCGCCCAACTAAATGAGGCAGGTGGTAAATGATTCCGACAGGTGGTAAGGGTGGTAAGATATTTTAGCTTACCACCCGTCTCATTTGATTGAATGTTGCACCTTGTCATTGCGAGACGCGGAGCGGCGTGGCAATCCAGAGATTTTAAATTTGCTTAAATTTGAGTCCTGGATTGCTTCGCTTTGCTCGCAATG
>JAISCG010000164.1 GCA_031265715.1 Holosporaceae bacterium
GTTTGGAGAAAAATTTCGTGGCAACACCAGATATATCCCGGCAGCACCCAGGGAAATCCCGGGAAAAAATTTCCGTAGAGCATCATTGTTAAACAAAACGACGTCGCGAACGCCGCCGGTTTCCAAAAATCACCGACCGCTTTTTTCTGCAAAAAAAATGTGGGGACAAGTAAAAACAGCGACAGATAAGCCGGAATCAGCGTAACCGCAAAGGGAATCAATATGCCGTGTTTCTCGAAATCCAACGTCAGCGGGTACGCGACCCAATACAAACAACCGACATGTAACCCGAAAAAAAAGCAAAAAGCCTCGGCCAGCAGCGGCTTCGTTTCTTTTATTTCATATATTTTTACAAAAAGTCGCGCAAAAGTTATCAAAAATATCGGAAATACGTTAAACGGAGCAAAAGACAGCGCCGAAATTACCCCTAAAAAACAACTTCTTAGCACTCTGTGCTCTTGTCCTCCCGGTTTTTGCAAAAATCCAGGTACATTTTTGATGTGACCGGACCGCTCGATCCCGCGTAACGTCCCTCATATTTCACGATTTCTCCCAGCGGCTGCCAGAAAGTGACCTGACCTATCTGCATGCCCGGATAAATTGTCACCGGCTGCACCGCATTCAGCTGCAACGTCAGTTGATTGATCGATCCCATGTCGATTAAATCCGCGGTAATATTGATAAATAATCCTAATCGACCAACGGAAGATCTTCCCCGGATAATCGGAACAAAGTTGTTGCTTCCGATCTCTTCCTGAGTGTGCCCGAGATATATCGTCCCGGTGGCCAGAGTTATCCCGCTGTCCGGAATGATCAGCTCACGCGCCTCGTTATTTTTTTTCGCGTCAAGTATGTAATTGTTGTAAACAACCAACTTGTTCCCCAGCGTAAAATTATAGGAATTCGGATTTAATTGGGAAATATTAAACGGACTTATAACTATTTTTCCGCTTTCAATATTTTTTAAAATTTCACTGCCGGTAAGTATCATAAATCCTCGTCTTTCAAAAATTCTTTATAAATTTCGCTGGATTTTGCTTCAGAAAATTTAGCGTACTTCCCGCGGTATTTTATATCGTTTTCCCCGACCGTACTCCAAAACGTAACCTGTCCTATGTGCATCATCGGATAAATTTTGATCGGCTGAACCGCTTTCAGCTCGAGGGTCCACTTGTGCTTCGCTCCGAGATTTCCGAGATCCGCAGTAATCTGCAAAAACAATCCCAGACGCCCGAGGGACGTTTTTCCGATCAACGACGGAACAAACAAATCGCTGCCGATTTCTTCGTAGGTATTCGCCAGATACGTTTTGTTCGGAGAAAGAATATAGCCGTCATCCGTAAAATTGATTTCGTTGTAGGACGTCTGTTTTTTCGGATCAACCGGTAAATCCGCCAATTCCAACAAATTATAATCGATGCGATAGTCCAGACTGTTGGGATTCAGCATCGATTCATCAAACGGAGTAACGTATATATTTCCGTTTTTCACGTTATTAAGAATCTCTCTACCGGTTAGAATCACAGCATTATACCTCAATTTCGCTACACTATATTTTAATTGCAAAGTCAGTGCAAGACAGCATTTTCAATTGAATATAATCAGTTATTCCAGAGCCTGGGATCTCCGAGAGTCGAAAGTCGAGAGTCTCCGATTATCCTGTCTAATTCATCTGTTAGACTGCCGGCCTGCTTTGAATATTCCAACTCATTTTTATATACATTCTCGACATTATTCCTGTAATAATTGTAATCTGAAGCAATTTCCAAAATTTTTTCCGACATCTCTTCGCTGTACGAACAAACTTTCCCGATTTTTTTATCTTCAATAATTTCTTTGTACCCCGGATAAAAAGACGGCGCCACCACAGGCACCGAACAAGACAGATACTTACATAATTTCCCGGAACTCAACCCCATGTAGTAAATATTTTCGAACGCCGCACGCGAACACAGATTTCGGTCTAATTTCACGTACCAAGCAAGTCCGATGTATGCGCTTTTAACAAGTTCGGTATATTCGCATTCATCTAATATTTGCTCGTTAACTATAACTTTTTTGGTTTTTATAAGGTCAGAATACTCCGATAAGATTACATCTGTGTAACCATCCCTTGAAAATCCCGACAACAATAAAACATAATCTTTTTCCAATAATTTGTTCAAATACATCGCCAAATTAATATCATATCCCCATTTTTCGAGGGCGCCGGTATACAGCAATATTTTTTTATCTCGGGGGATGTTAAATTTTTTGCAGGCAAAATCGCTTTTTTCATTTGTATATCCGATGTAACTGTTCGGCAGAAGAAAAATTTTTGATGCACTCGGAAAATATCCCCTAAAAATATCCGCTCTTTTTTGGTCTTGGACTACCGAGAACTTGAGCATATCAGTACTCAATCCACCGAACAATCTCAACGCCGCCGAAATTATTCCGGGACATTTTTTGTCGATGTCGTATAACTCCATGGAAAAATATGCAAAGGGAATTTTTGACCTGAAAATATTGTGGAAACAAACCGCCCAAACGCCTTCTACGGAATACGCAATAACGGCGGAATATTCATTGCCGTGCTTCCACAAGTGATGTACAGCACTTTTTGTGTATGATGATTTTGCGGCTTTGCATAACCTCAAATTTTCCAAACAATATTCGCTGTACATTTTCGCAGATACGAGAAAATCAATTTTGTACTTCCTATGTATTAATTTTATAAAATTTAAAACATAGGGATAAGAATCGACAGGCCTGCTTTCGTCGAACAATATCAGAATTTTTTTCACGTTTTCTCGCAAATAAAAACGACGCTCCACGTTTCCGAGCCCGGCTCTTTTCTGCTTAGCCACTCCTCGGATTTCAACAAATTAAATCCCGTCATTTTTAATATCAATTCTATTTCCGGCCGAAACAGATATCTCATCCGGTGAGTTTCTTTCAGCGAAGAATATCGATTGCCGTCACTGATTATGTCTATCTCATAATTCACATCCGCAATATTTTCATTGGGATGCATAGTCGGGATCGCGGTTCTCCGGATCGAAATGTTTTCGTTTTCTAATTTTTTTATTCTTATTTCCGGTTTGATATTCAGAACGCACGGACCGTACCAGCAATCAAAAATAAAAATGCCGCCGGATTTCAGATGAACGGAAGCCGTCCGAAAAAAATCCGTTAAATCATCATTTGAAGTTTGATAATCGGCAACGTGAAACAAAGAAACAACTGCGTCAAATGTCTTATCCGCACGAAAAGTTCTCACATCACCTTTGACACAATTAACTCCGATCAATTTCGCCTGCTCCAGCATTGAGGATGACGAGTCAATCCCGAAAACATTGTACCCTGCCCGATTCAGCAGATGCGCATGTCTGCCGGTGCCGCAGCCGAGCTCCAAAATATCCCGGATATTTGTCCCGTTTTCCCCGAGAAGAGTTTTGACATACTTCGCCTCCGCCTCGTAATCCTTATCTTTGTAAAGAAGATCGTAGTACTTCGAGTATAAATCAAACGTTTTATCCATATCAAAAAATCTCTCTGACGGTTTTCGAAACAATTTCGATTTGATCATCGGTTAAAGCCAATCCGGACGGCAGGTAAAATCCTCTTTCATATAATCTTTCCGACACCGGACGTGAAACGTTATCCGATAAATTCATTTTTTCAAAAATCGGCTGTCGATGCATCGGATAAAAAAACGGACGCGTACCTACGCCTTTTTCAAAAAGCTTTTTCATCGCGGTTTTTGCGTTAAATTTCACGTCGTCGTTTAAAACGATTCCGAAAACCCAATAATGATTCTCGGCGTAGTCTGTTTTCGCCGCAGGCAGCCGGGCGGGAATATCCGACAACAGCTCCTGATACTTTTTCCCCATCCTCTTTTTTATTTTTATAAATTCACCGAATCTTTCAAGCTGAGCAACGCCGACGGCCGCCTGAATATTCGACATTCTGAAATTCCACCCCAAATCATTGTGAACAAATCGATTGTCCGGAAGAAAACAGAGATTTTTTAAATAATTGCATTTTTCGAAAATTTCTTCGTCGGAGGTGAGGATCATTCCGCCTTCTCCGGTCGTCACATGCTTATTCGCGTAAAATGAAAATGTGGAAACGCATCCCATGGCGCCGCATTTCATATCTCTGTAGGTTTGACCGTGAGCCTGGGCGGCGTCTTCTATAATTTTCAGATCGTATTTTTTGGCCAGATCAAAAACCGGTTGCATATCCGTCGGCAATCCGTAAATGTGGACAACCATTATCGCCCTGGTTTTCGGCGTAATAAAAGATTCGATTTTTGACGTATCAATATTCCAAGTTATCGGATCACATTCTATAAAAACAGGTTTTAACCTGTTGTAAATGATACTTTGTACAGATGAAATAATCGTGAAGGTCGGCGCAATGACCTCGTCGTCGTCATGCCAATTATACTTTTCTTTCAGTGCTCTGACGGCAACGTCGATGGCAACGGATCCGTTCGCAACGGCTATCCCGTATTTCTGTCCGCAGTGAGCGGAAAAATCCTTTTCAAATTTTTTCACAAAATGACCGTCCGAAGAAATCCATCCGCTGTCGATACATTCGTTCAGATATTTTTTTTCGTTGCCGTTTAAGAGCGGTTCATTCACCGGAATAAAATTCATAATTTGCCCTGCTCAATTTTAAAAATATTCTTTATCTTTTTCTCCGAGATACGGTCCTTGTTTTATCTCGATCATTTCCACTTCCTCCAGACACTCGAATCCGTGCCCTCCGTAGGCCAATAATATAACGTCTCCGGCGAAAAGAACATGACTTTCGACAAAAAACTTATTATCGTCGTACAAATCAACCCTCAGTTTACCTTTTTTGATAACCAGAACTTCCTTCGTGTAG
>JAISCG010000166.1 GCA_031265715.1 Holosporaceae bacterium
GTCCCGAAAAATTCGATGCGGATTTATTTTTTGAAATCAAAGATCGCAGTATTATTGTTCACACCTGCGACAAATTGAATGAAATTGGGCACAGGATCGTCGAGAACATTTTCGGTCATCTGCAAACCATGGTCGAGGGATTGCTGCTCGACAGAAGCGTTCCGATTAAAGAAATTCCCCTGCTGACGGAGCGCGAAAAAAAGGTATTTTCGGATGTGTATAACAATACGAAAACCGAATATCCCCGGGATCTTTCCGTTTCCCAAATTTTTGAGCAGCAGGTGGAGTTGTACCCGAACAACGTTGCCGTAAAACACCTGAAAGAATCGCTGACCTACGATGAGCTGAATCAAAAAGCGAATCAGTTGGCGTCCTATCTGATTGATTTGGGAGTGAAAAAAGGCAGCCTGGTCGCAACCTTCTTCAACAAGGGGGTGAACTCCATCATGAGCATACTGGCCATAACCAAGGCCGGAGCAACCTACACTCCGATAGATCCCATGTATCCCCGGGAGCATATAAAATATATTTTGCAGGATACCGGGGCGCTGATAGTGCTCAGCCAGGAAAAGGACAAATACGTGCTGGAAGAATGTCTTCCGTCTGGGAAATTCATAATTATCAGCGTTGACAGCCAATCCATAAAAACCCGCATTTTTAACAACGATAACAAAGAAAATCGCAACGCCGTCGGTTCTGTGCGCGCGACCGACATGGCCTACATCATGTATACTTCCGGTTCTTCCGGGGTTCCGAAGGGAGTCTGCATACCGCACCGGGGCATAGTTCGGCTGATTAAAAATACAAATTACATTGAGGTTGATTCGAGCGATATTGTGTCTCAGGTGGCGAGCATCAGTTTTGACGCGTCCGTTTTTGAGGTTTGGACGGCGTTGTTGAACGGAGCCGCGCTGGTGTGTGCGGACAACGGCGTGATCACCGACGTCGACGCGTTTTCCGAATTTTTGAAACAGGAAAAGATAACCGTTCTGACCATGGTATCCGCGCTGTTCGAGCAACATGCGTCGGCTGATCCGTCAATGTTTCGGCGCGTGAAATATTTGCATGTGGGCGGAGACGTGCTGAACGCGGACGCCATCAGTAAAGTCATGAATTGCGAATCCGGTTCTCCGAAATTTATTCTGAACGGCTACGGTCCCACCGAAAATACCAACTGCACGACGGTGTATTCGATTCCGAAAGATTTTGATAAAACCCGACCGATTCCGATCGGAAAACCGGTATCAAATACGACGGTGTTTGTGCTGGATAAATTTTTGAATCCCGTGCCGGAATGCATTCCCGGGGAATTGTGCACCGGCGGAGACGGCTTGTTCATCGGTTATCTGAATAAGGACGAACTGACCGGGGAAAAGTTGATATCTCTGAAAAACGGCGAAAAAGTTTACAAAAGCGGCGATTTGGTTCGATGGCTGCCGGACGGCAATATCGACTACATGTGCCGCCTGGATACCCAGGCCAAAATCCGGGGATTCCGCATCGAGCTTGAAGCGATCGAGCTGTGTCTGATGAATTGTCACGCGGTGAATCAGTGTGCGGTGGTGATAAAACAGGATAAAAACGCGAAAAAAACTCTAGTGGCCTACGTGGTGTTGAAGGACAAATACAAAGACGCGATTACCGTCATGAAGGATTTTTTGCGAATGTATCTGCCCCATTACATGATACCGAATCTGTTTATCATAATGGAGAGTTTGCCCGTGACTCCGAACGGCAAGATCGACAAAAAAAAGCTTTTGCAGAATTTTCAGGAGCAATCGCAAAAATCCGTGGATTATGTTCTTCCCCGGAACAAGTTGGAAAGCGATTTGGCGGAAATTTGGAAAGAGTTGCTGGGACTCAGTTCCGTCAGCATAAACGACAACTTTTTTGATCTGGGGGGATATTCCCTTCTCCTCACCGAGATGGCGGTAAAAATTAAAAAACAGCTCGACATAGCGTTCCCTCTGCATCTGTTTTTGGAATCTCCGACGCTGATTAATCTTGCGAGAATAATAGAATCGAAAAAAATGAATTCGCAAAGCACGTTCCGAGATGTTAAAAGCACGTTTTTCCACGATATTTTTCTTGATCCTCGGATATCCTATCTGCCGGACAGCCCGTTTCCGACGGAACAAAAAACGATATTTATAACCGGTGCAACCGGTTTCCTGGGTATTCATCTTTTAAATGATGTTTATCGGATGTCCGACGCCAAAATTTACTGTCTGGTGAGAGGAAAAGATGTTGAAGAGGCGGAGGAAAAACTTCGTCGCAGCGCGAACAAATATCATCTGAATAAAGCTGTTGTCGCCGACAAAAACAGAGTGATTGCGGTGCCGGGGGATCTGTCAAAACCGAATCTGGGGATATCCCCGGACACCTACGAAATGCTCTGCGAGACGGCGGACTGCATTCTTCACTGCGGGGCGCAGGTTCACCATCTGTATAACTACGAAATGCTGCGCGCCGACAATGTCGCGGGAACTCTGGAAATTATGGCGATAGCTTCCCGCGGAAAAAACAAGCACGTTCATTTTGTTTCGACGTTGTCGGCGGTTGTGGGAAGCTCCTCCGATAAAATCATCGAAGATTTTCCGAGTGAAAATGATTTTGTTCCCGGGGAAATGAGCGGCTATGCCCAGACAAAATTGGCCTCTGAGATTATTTTGGGAAAAGCGCTGAAACGCGACATGTCGGTTTTTGTCTACAGACCGACGTGGATCATCGGCAACAACGATTCCGGGGCTTTTGCGTCGGAGAATAATCATCTGTTTTTGCTGCTGAAGGGATGCCTGCAACTGGGGAGCGCTCCGATTTTGGATGCGAAGCTTAATCTGATTTCGGTGGATGTGGTCAGCTCGTTTATAGTAAAAACGGCATTGGATTCGAGCAATAAAAAGCGGGTTTTCAATATGATAAATCCCCACGACACAGAGTGGAATGACGTTATCGACCGTCTCAACGGCTGCGGT
The DNA here is from genome assembly GCA_031265715.1 of Holosporaceae bacterium. Lineage (GTDB taxonomy): Bacteria > Pseudomonadota > Alphaproteobacteria > UBA3830 > UBA3830 > JAIRMQ01. The sequence continues at coordinate 2,976 of JAISCG010000166.1, forward strand.
TACGAAATCGAGCCGGTTTCCCCTCTTATTTGGCAAAAAGAATATTTGCCGGCGGTGGATGAATGGAACGCCCTTTATCCCCTTATGCCTTTGTATTTTGACGGCGGAGTTGAATGGGCGTCGATGCAAAATATTCCTTGTCAAAGGGATGGAGGCGATGCTATTCTGGATCACGGTAGCTTGGAATTGAGTCCGGAGAAGGTTATGAGTAACGTTATCAGGATTTGTTCTGTTTTTTTTGGTCGTCAAGGTTTTGCGTAGTTATGGGAATTAATGAAGTTATGAGTGGCGAAGTACAGAATGCCGTAATAATAAATTACTTGGAAGAAATTGCCGAATGTCTGGTCGGTAATTTCTATTGGAAGGATAAGAACGGACGTTATCTCGGGTGTAACAAATCGACTTTGAATATGCCGGGGACGGACGGCGCGAAGGGCGTTATCGGAAGAACTGACTACGACCTGTGGCCGGATCGAGCCGACGAGCTCCGACAAAACGACATCGCGGTTATGGAATCCGGGAAGCTTCTTTCGTTTGAAGAAACGATTCAAATCGGAAATCGAACAAAGCACTATGCCGTGGTGAAAGTTCCGCTGAGGGATTCTGACGGGAATATCGTCGGAATTATCGGAAATTCGCTCGACATAACCGATCGCAAAGAGGCGGAGAGTCTGCGTTTTCAGATGCGAGAGCAGGAAAGAATCAAAGCGATATCGGAGCAGGTAGCTCATGACATCAGGTCTCCGTTGCTGACTTTGTCCATGATCGTGGATTCCTTCAAGGACGTTCCGGAGAGTAAGCGGGCGGCCCTTCAAAGTACCATCGCGAATATTTGCGATATCGCGGACAACCTGTTGAACAGATACAGACCCAAAGCCTCGACAAAAATAACAAGGGATCCGTATATCTGCGTTCCCTCTGTTTTGTCTGAGGAAATTAATCACAAAAAATGCCAATACAACAGATTGAACGTAAAATTTAACTACTTCTACGATTCTGACAACAAGCTTGTGTTCATAAAAGGGGATTCGTCCGTTTTGGCTCGTATGATATCGAATCTTCTGAACAACGCCGTCGAGGCTTTTTCGGGAAATTCCGGAATCATCGACATAACGGTGAAAATTGAGGATCCCTACGTCAAAATCATTATAAAAGACAACGGAAGGGGTATACCTCCGGAACGTCTGGAAAAAATTCGGAAAAACATTCCGTTCGCCGGCGGCAAAAAATCCGGCTACGGGATCGGCCTCGAGCAGGTGAGGGGAGCCGTTGATGCGTTCAGCGGGCGTCTGTTGATCGAATCCGAGGAAAAAATCGGAACAAAAGTGAGTGTCATTCTTCCGATGGCAGAAAATCCTCAGTGGATAGCCGATCGGATAGTTCTGAGCAAGGGAACCGTCGTGGTGATTCTTGATGATGATCCGTCGGTGCAGCACATGTGGAAGATTCACTTTGAAAAGTACCCGGATAGCCTATCGCTGTACTTCTTTAAAAATGCGGACGATGCGATCAAATTTATCGAGTCTGCGGAAAATCCGGATCGAATTTTTTTCCTGTGCAGCTTCGAATCCGGAGGTTCGAAAAACGGCATCGATGTGATAAAACATCTCGGCATTTGTGACAGATCCGTTATGATTACGGATTATTGCAACAATAAAGACGTTCAGAATTTTTCCGAGCAATTTAATGTGCCGCTGCTGCCGAAGTTTTTTATTTCCAGCGTGGCGATAGTGGTGAAAGAAGAATCCGCACCTGCCGATGTTGTGATTGTCGATGATGATTTTGATTTTTCGGAGACTCTGGCGGATTTTTTGAGGAGCGGAGGAATTTCGGCGGACGTCTATAATTGTCCGTGTACTTTTAAAACAAAATTGTTCAAATATTGTATGGATACTAAGATATTGATGGACAACGATTTTAGTAACTGCGACATGACGGGGGTTGAATTGGCGGAGCAGCTGCACAGACTCGGTTACTCAAAACTCTACATACTTTCCGGGAAAAATTTTGATCCGAAAGAAATTTCTCCGTATTTGAAAGTGTTGATGAAAGGCAACGCGGGTGATATTTTGTCGATGCTCTCTTCGAGAGCGTAGAGGGTCTTATTAAGCTTCCACCTCCATTTCTTTATTATTGAAGCTCACCGCCCGTCGGATCTTTTTTTATTTGAAATTTCAACTTCTCTTTGAATCGTTTTCTTATGATAATACTTTTCCGTCATTGCGATAAGCGTAGTGACGCGGCAATCCAGAACTCAAATTTAAGCAAATTTAAAATCTCTGGATTGCCGCGTCGCTACGCTTATCGCAATGACGCGATGAAACGCCCGGTTAAATGAGACGGGTGGCAAGTTATTAAAGGTAATAATAATTTATTAGGTATGTGTCAACCACTATACTTACTACCCATCTTATTTGACTGAACGTTTCCTCCTGTCATTGCGAGGAGCACGGCGACGTGGCAATCCATGTTTTAAATTTACTTAAATTTGAGCTCTGGATTGCCGCGTCGTTCCACTCCTCGCAATGACGAGAATGATGCAAGGTTAAAAAAACATCAACATCTCATTGAAATTTCAGATAAAAAAAGATCCGACGGGTGGTAAGGTATGAGCGTTTTGGCTCTTTACACAAAATCTTCCTCAGTCTCTTCTTCGGAAACCGCGACGTTTTGTATCCGCGGTTTTCGCTCGAAGATGTGCGGACATTATGTCCCCGATATTCTACCTAAAAATCATTTACTTTGACGCCGATGGCTTGGAAAAAATTTTCGACCCTGCGTGCTGCTTCCTGCAATTTTTCATTCTTTTGTTGCGCATCTATTGCTTTTATTATAGGTATATTTTTTGCTATTCTTGGTGATAGCCCCATGTCTATTAGCAGACAGTCATTCAGGTCACTAGTGTTCATGAGAGCCGGTGACTCCCCTCTCTGCATCATTTGCCAAACCTTCAGTTCGAGTTCGGAACAAGTCGCAGCAAAAAGCATTACCATTATTTTATTCTTCCCCCTCACTTTAGTGCTTGTAAATAGGGCTACGGATGTATCCAGCATATGCTCGATGCGTGAATTATTATTCCCGTAGGCCTCCGAGCTGTTTATCAGCAATTGGTTAAATATTTTACTTCTGATACTTTTGTAAAGTTCGCGCAGTTGGGGATTTTGCAAAGCCATCAGAAAGGGAAGAAATATGGAGTTGACGGAGTATCCGTAATTGTGACTTTCCACAGATTTTTCCACTATTTTTTTCAAGTCTCTCATTGTTTTATCGGAAACTTGAGTTGAAACCAATAGACAAAAAACTGCCGATATCAGTCCGTTTTTATCGAATTCCAGACCTCTTAGTCCGCTGCTAAGTACCGTCGGAGTAAGAGTCGCAGGAAGGTGTCCTTTTGGCCACATCTCACCAATGTCATTGATAAATTTTCTCTTATATTTGTCATGATTGACACAGGCTTTCTCCAGAATGGCGCCGATGTCGGCGGGAATGAAAAGATCCGGGTATCTGATGGTTACCTCCTTCTTCATTTCCGAAGCAGAACATGTTTTGAACAGATGCGCCACTGCTTCGGGAGGCATGGACTCCGCCGGAGACGTTTCCGCAGAGGCTTCTGCGACACTGCTTCCGGCCGCATCGGGATGCATTGCGTTCAGACACAAAGACGTAGTCAAGCAAAAAACGAATACCATGGTTTTTTTCATATTTTTTCTCCTTATCAATTAAAACCATAATAATTATACAACAACAATGCCAATTATTGCAAGTTTTTTTATTATTTTTTTTTACATTTTTTTTTAAGACAAGAAGATGCAGACCTTACTACCCGTCGAATCTCTCTTCTGTCTTCTATCTTAAATTTCAGTAACATATTGTTGTTTTATCAATTTTCCCGGTGCGAGGTAGCTTTCCACCAGGTACCATGCTATAAGAAAAGTGTCAAAAAACGGTTAATTTCTGATATTTTTTTTGATAATTTTTCAAAAATTAGCGAAATTTTTACCTTTCTTGTATAAGATGGTACCTGGTGGAAAGCGACCGCGCGCCGGGGAAGTTAGTAAAACGATAGTATTTAGCTGAAATTTTAGGGCGGAAGAAGATCCGACGGGGGTAAGGAGTGTTGTGCCTTGTCATTGCGAGGAGCGGAGCGACGTGGCAATCCATAGATTTTAATTTTGCTTAAATTTGAGTTCTGGATTGCCACGTCGCGTTGCTCCTCGCAATGACAAGATGAAATATCCAATTAAATACGACGGGTGGCAAGTTACTACCCATCGCATTATGGCAGACTCACTTAGCATTTACTGTACAAAGATGTTTAAGCCCCAAATCTTAGAGACCTGAAAAAAACCGTAAATACTAAGTGAGAGCGAAGCAATTCGGGGCTCAAATTTAAGTAAATTTAAAATCCGGATTGCCGCGTCGCGCCGTTCCTCGCAATGACGCGAGGAAACGCCTGATTTAACGCGACGTGGTGAGTAATTTTTAAGTACTCTATTGTCTGGAAAGAGGGCGCCCACGTGCTCTGAGAGGAGGTTGTAACCGGCCTAATGTTTTATCTGTTTCCACAACGGGTGGATTCGTTGCAGACGTAGCCCACATCGAATTCTCAAATTGCAGCTGCTTCCGCTGTGATGCTCTATCGATATCCAAGGCTGTGTTTTCTAGAACACGTTCCTGCCTGTCAGGATGGTAGAGTCCAAACTTTTCCCAATCCTCAATCTCGGCCGGCAATGAAATTCCAAGATATTTTAAGCCAAGTTCCGCAAAGGGGTGTTTATATCCCTTATCAAAAGGGGTGCCTATTATTTCCGGAGATAAACGATTTTTTGGGTCTTCTTCATGGTCAGAAAAGTCGTTACTCCAACGCACAGTAACCGCACCACTATTGCCAACTTGAAGATCTCCCGTGCAAACGGGGAAATCACCGGCATAAAGACTTTTATTAGCAATCGCGAACATGGCTATGTTATCTACCATAGTAGCAATCGCAACCGCTTCAGAGTCGTTTCTTGGGTAAAAAACCACAATTTTCCCCAGCTGTGACGAGAGTTCCCCAAAAGTAGACATAAGCCCCAGGCCTCTTATTGCGCGGATGGATCCGGAGACTTTATAATCCAGGTTGCATCCCTTTAAAAGCCACTCCAACCAAAAAAAGAAAGATAGCGCAGCACTCGGCGTCATAGCTACGTGAATTTTCCACCCTCCTTTTGTGCCAAAATAAGCCAGCGGATGATCTTCCCAAAACTTAGCACCCTCGGCCTTAGACGTTCTAGACTTCTCTGCTACGGAATTAAAACCACTTTTTCCGAGCCAATCTTTTCTGATAAATCCCTCAAGGGCAACTGACTTTGCATTTCCCCGTGAGTCTGGGAATACCACTCGTATTTTTTGAGAATTTGGATCTTTAAATGCCCTAACAGCAAAATCTTCAGCTTTTTTTTTGGATGCCTCATCGGGAGCCCGAGAAGGGACAGAAATATAAGGTGAAAACCTCTCATCTGATGCTCGTCTGACCTCGTTGAAGTCTTCATCCAGCCTGTCATTCCGTTTTGAAACGTTTTGCTTGTTATGCATTAATTCTCCATTGGAATTCACTGTAAGATCATTAACATGAACTGTTTGCGCTTCTATTTCACGCTTTAGATCAGGCGTCTCTCCATCTTCCAAATCTTCAAAATCTTCCAATGACCTTCCGTGATTAATAAGCAGTATACGCCAAATGGCTGTAGGATTTCCTTTGCCTGCAAGGAAGGCCAGTCTTTGACATGAGGAAAAATAAAAGTCAAATTCCAAAGGAGTTAGCTCAATATTTTTGCTGTTAACTGCCTCGGCAATTTTTAATAACGATTCTCCAATTTCATTAATTCCATTTTCATCTTCACTGATAATGAGGTCGTTTGCTTTTTTCAACATCTCTTCATTGGGGCGTGTAATCTCATCCACAGCGAACAGCTGTGCCGCGCAGCAACATAGACAGCATATAATTTTCTTCATTTCATTATTCCTTTCATTTATTACAATTTTTATTGTAACATTTTTTATGTGTTATTGTCAACAAAACAATATGATTTTATATAAAAAAGTTGCGGGAGTGGGGGGAGTTTTTCCTGAGCGTTTCCGGGTTAATTCGTTTCCGAAAATGCCGTTAATCGATCAGTTTTACATGAAATTTCAGATATCGAGCCCCTTTTTCATTGCGCAGGCCTCGGGCCATACTGTTCGAAGAGCGGCGCGACGAAGTAATCAGGATTTTAAATTTGCTTAAATTTGAGTTCCTGATTGCTTCGCTCCACCTGCAATAAATACTGCAGAAGACGATTCAAAGGAAAATGGTAAGCAAAAAAATCTTAAATCGGGTAACTTCCCCGGCTTAGGCATCGAGTGACCTCACTCCGGGAAGAAACCCTGATCTAATTCGCAATTCGTGTTGATGACTATTGCAAATTCTGTGTAACAGCAATATAATCCACCGGATTTGTATGGAGATGGTTATGAAATTCAGAACGGTTTGTGCCGCAACTGTAGCGGTTTCTGCGTTTTTTGATGTGGATGGCGGTGCTTTAAAAAAGCAGTTTACCGGCCAAAATCAGCAGTCGGAAAACATTAATATAGGTGGAGATGAGCAAAAAGCTCCGACCGATAGTGCGGGTGAAACAGTTGGTGCAGGCGAGACGTCCGAAGCAACGCCGGAGTCTTTCGAGCCGGGGACGTCGCCGACTTCTCTTCCGACCGAAGAGCCTGATTCGACAGCTTCGATTTCCGGAGAGCCTGTGGAAAGGAAAAAGATTGTCGGAGATCCTGTTGTTTTGAGAATAAACGGAAAAAAGGAATTCCGTCGCAGTCAGGTTTTGGAAGATATAAAAAAGATTCCTCCGCAGATGGCCCAGGGAATTTCGCCCGATAAGCTGTTTGAAGTGCTGCGCGATCAAAGATTGAATGTCTACCTCATGACCGAGCAGGCTAAGAAAGCCGGATTGGATCGTTCGAAGGAGTTTGTGGATCAGCTCGAGCAGATGAAAGATGATTTGCTCGGCAGATTGTTCCTGATGAAGGAATTGGGATTCAAAGTCGAGAACGAGGCCGCCGTCAAAGCCAGATATACAAAGTACCTGGTCGAGTTCAAAAAAGGGAAAGAATTCCAGATATTCCACATTTTGGTGGGTACAGAAGATGAGGCAAAAAGTGTTTTAGCCGCTTTGGATCGGAAGGAAGAATTCGAGAAATTGGCCAGGGAAAAAAGCACCGCTCCATCTAAGGATAAAGGTGGAGAAGAGGGGTATATCCCGGTTGATATGATGCCGCCGGAGATCAAGGATAAGTTGATAATTTTGAAGAGCGGCGAATACACGAAGGAATTCGTGAAAACGGAACATGGCTTTCATATGTTCAAGGTCGGAGAAATTCGCGAAACGACTCCGCTGAAGTACGAAGAGGCTGTTCCTACGATGAAGCAGCTTATCATGCGTGAGGAAATGGTGAAGCTGATGGACAGACTGGAGAAGCAGTCGAAGGTCGAGCGTTTCAATGAAGACGGCACTCCGGCACAAAAGCCGAGGTCCCCGGCAGGCATGTAAAATAATTTTGGCAGCAGTATGCCCCTCCTTCGGGAGGGGTAACCTTCGCTTACCACCCCCCACGTTAAATTAGGCGTTTCCTTACTTCGTTGCTTCGCTTGCAATGACGCGGGAATGTTATCATCTCAAAGAGAAATTGAAATTTTAGACAAAAAAGATTTGACGGGTGGTGAACGCTGATTCCGGAACTCCTTGCTTGCCTGCGAATATCATTTAAGTTCGTGACCGAATTCCGCAGACATGTTGCAACATACCTGCGATTGCGATAGCGTCATTCTTTCGGTATTTTTATTGTCAATCTGCTTCCCGATCCTTTTACGGTCTCACTTTTTTTCCATTACTTCCTTTACCTTGCAGACCAATTCCTTCAGATTGAATGGCTTGGGGAGAAAGTATATTTTGTCATCGTTAATCGACGAATCCTTAAGGCTGTTTTCGCTGTATCCGGATATAAATATTGTTTTTGCGTTAACATTGTATGTTTTTATGTGTTTTACCAGAGTCGGGCCGTCCATTTTCGGCATAACGACGTCGGTTATTATCAAGTCAATTTTTTCGGATCCTTTGCGGATGAATTCCAAAGCGGCTTCTCCGTTTGGCGTTTCTATAACGTGATATCCCTTGTCGCGCAGAGCTCGAGAGCTGAACATTCTCACAGCGTCTTCATCTTCCACGAGGAGAATTGTTCCGCTTCCGGTAAGATCCGTTATCTTGTTTTCATTGTGCTTTTCTTCGGATTCGGCGGCGGCTTCCCGTTCTTCTTCGGAAACTGCCGGAAAATATAAACTGAATTTTGTTCCGACGCCCTCTTCACTTTCGACGGAAATAAATCCTCCGGTTTGATTTACTATTCCGTATACCGTGGACAGCCCGAGACCGGTTCCGTGTCCCTTTTCCTTCGAAGAAAAAAACGGATCAAAAATTCTGTTGAGATTTTTCTTTTCAATTCCGCAGCCGGTATCCGTCACCTCTATCAAAACGTAATTTCCGGGAGGCATCGTACTTCCCCGCAAAAATTTATTTTCCTTGGACGTATAAGGCAAGGTTTGAATGGTCAGTACCCCCTCGTTCTTCATGGCGTCGCGCGCATTGACGGCAAGATTTATGATAACCTGCTCAAATTGTATTTGATCAACTTTTATAAAACTCATTTCCTTTGCGAAAGTGACTTTTAATTCGGTTTTTGCCCCCAGCAATCTTTTTAAAAGTGCCGACAGTTCGCTGATCATATCATTCACGCAGGATATTTTCGGTTCCAACGTTTGCTGACGCGAAAATGCCAGCAACTGCCTCACCAAATTGGATGCGCGATTCGCATTCTGCTTAATTTGCATAATATCGTTAAAAGATTGATCCGACGGAAGGTATTTTTCCAAAAGCAAATCGCAATATCCGATCATTGCCGTAAGTAAGTTGTTGAAATCGTGGGCGATACCTCCGGCCAATTGTCCCACCGCCTGCATTTTTTGCGACTGAACGAATTGCTGCTGCAATTCTTTTCGCTCCGTTATGTCGATAAAATACATAACGAATCCGTCGTTTTCCCGGGTGCGTTTTGCTTCATCGATTTTCGTAACGTAAACCATGACCGTTCTGCGCGATTGCGTGCTGAAATTAATTTCGAAGGGAGTAATTGATTGGGACACGGATTCCGACAATTGATACAGTTTTTCTCTCACCGATTCTCGTTCGCTCTCGCATACATAATCTAAAAAAGACGAAGCTTTTACATCTTCGACGCCGCTGATTTTTTGAAAAGTACGATTGTAGGAATTGATAATTTCCGCTCCGTCGGTTATTACGATTCCGATCGGAGCATCTTCAAAAAT
>JAISCG010000006.1 GCA_031265715.1 Holosporaceae bacterium
TCGGAGGCGGGGAAAAACAATACGAAATCGGAACAAGTCGCCAATATCACGGATATGTATTTGGCTTGACGCTGTACTGCATTAAAGGCACCGGCACAAACACAGCTCAGATAATGTGGATGGTGGCCAATTACTACTATCGTAACCCCACGGAGAGAGAGGTGGAAACACGTACTTCCGGAACTATTCCCCTTCACGGTAACAGTTTTCTCTCAAGAGAGATTAAAAAAAATTACAATACCGACAGGATATATCCCGGACTGACGGTCAAAAACGAAGAAATTAAAATAATTGCAGACGCGTACATCTATATTGATACCGGTTTCAAAAAACCGGACGGAAATTTTGTGGATCCGCGTGTTAGGGGATTTTTTATTGTTAATCCCGAATATACGGGAACGGAGATTAAGCGCGGATATTTCCATACGATAGTGATTTTCACTCCGAAACCCGGATTGTTCAGTGAAACTGTGCCCGGTTAAGTTTGAGGTTGCGCTCCTTGGCGTTCATACTTTGAACACTGAAACAAACCGGGACTTTTTCCTAAAAGAACTATGCGGATATCTTCCATGATACAACCACTGATAGGGAAACGATTAAAAAACGGTTAACATCGGCACCCGAATAATATAGACTTACCTCCTGTACTTTAATTGAAAGGAAAAAAGATGTCTGCTACCAACAAAAAAATTGATTTGAAATCCTCAGAGCCCCTTTACGTCCTAAAAAGAAACGGCGCGAAAGTAGATTTTGATTCGGAAAAAATCGTAAACGCCATAAAAAAAGCCGGACTGGAAACCGGTGAATTCACGGAGGCAGACGCGCGACATCTTACCTATAAAGTTCTCAAAATTTTAAAACATCGCAAAAATCAAGACACCCCGGATATCGAGCAAATCCAGGATATCGTCGAGCAGGTTTTGATCGGCGAAAATTATTTCAAGACTGCAAAATCCTACATTATTTATCGTGAAAAACACGGAGCAATCAGACGCGACAAAAAGAATCTGGTTGATGTCGTGCTGTCCATCAACGAATATTTGGATCGTCTGGACTGGCGGGTTAAGGCCAACGCAAACCAGGGATACTCGCTCGGCGGGATGATTCTCAACATATCCGGAAAAATGGTGGCCAACTATTGGCTCAACAAAGTGTACCCGGAAACGGTGGCTATGGCGCACCGCAACGGAGATTTTCACATCCACGACCTGGATATGTTGTGCGGATATTGCGCCGGATGGTCGCTGCGAATGCTTCTGAATGAAGGATTTAACGGCGTGAAGGGAAAGGCGGAAGCGTGTCCTCCCAAGCATTATTCCAGCGCCCTGGGGCAAATTGTAAATTTTCTCGGAACTCTCCAAAACGAATGGGCCGGCGCCCAGGCTTTCAGCTCTTTCGACACATATCTGGCGCCTTTTGTAAAATCGGATAAGCTGTCCTACGGGCAAGTAAAGCAGGGAATCCAGGAACTCATCTACAATTTAAATGTTCCTTCCAGGTGGGGAACTCAGACTCCGTTCACCAATTTGACCTTCGATTGGGTATGCCCGGAAGATTTGAGGGAAAAAATTCCGTTGATCGGCGGCAAGGATGCGGACTTCACCTACGGAGATCTTCAGGATGAAATGGATATGATCAACCGCGCCTACATAGAGGTCATGACCGAGGGAGACGCCAAGGGTCGCGCCTTCACTTTTCCGATTCCGACCTACAACATCACCTCGGATTTCCCCTGGGAAAGCAGAAATGCCGCGCTGCTGTTCGAGATGACCGCAAAATACGGGCTTCCCTATTTTCAAAATTTCGTAAATTCGGATCTGGAACCGGCGATGGTGCGATCGATGTGCTGCAGGCTTCAGCTGGATCTGAGGGAACTTTTGAAGCGCGGCAACAGTTTGTTCGGTTCTGCGGAGCAAACCGGATCCATCGGAGTCGTGACGGTAAATTGCGCTCGTCTGGGTTATCAGTTCAAAGGAAACGAAGAAGCGCTGGTTAATCGCATGACGGAACTGATGAACTACGCAAAAACGAGTTTGGAGATCAAGCGAAAAGTTGTGCAAATATACATGGATAACGGACTTTTTCCGTTCACGAAACGGTATCTCGGAACTCTGCGCAATCATTTTTCCACCATCGGCGTTAACGGAATTAACGAAATGATCCGGAATTTCACCAACGATCAGCACGACATTACGACGGAGTACGGTCATAATTTCGCCATTCGTTTTTTGGATAAAATCCGCGAAATTTTGCTGCAGTTTCAGGCTGAAACCGGAAATATGTACAATCTCGAGGCAACTCCCGCCGAAGGAACCACCTATCGCTTCGCAAAGGAGGATAAAAAACGATTCCCGGATATACTTCAGGCCGGAACTCCCGAAATGCCTTATTACACCAACTCCAGCCAATTGCCGGTTAATTTCACGAATGATGCGTTTGAGGCACTGCGCGCCCAGGATGATCTCCAGAAAAAATACACCGGGGGAACCGTGCTGCATCTTTACATGGGGGAAGCCATATCCGACGCCAAGGTTTGCGGAAAGTTAATCAAAAAAGTCGTCGAAAATTTCAGCTTGCCCTATTTTACGATCACTCCGACTTTTTCCGTCTGTCCGAAACACGGATATTTGAACGGTGAACATAGATTCTGTCCGAAATGCGACGCAGAAATAACGGAAAGAAAAAAGAGAGAAATCGCCCTTCAAATGGCGGCCGAAAAGAGAAAGTCCGACGTATCATGATAAAACAGCTGGATATTACCGGGTACGAAACCTGCGTTATACTCGGGAACGAAGATTTTGAAAGGCGCGAAAAATGCAGAGTGATGATTGACGTCAGCCTGCGTTTTTCGGGAGAAAACGAAGCGTGTAAAAGCGATAACCTCGACGACACGGTTTGCTACTCAAATCTGGTGATTTTCATCGAAGAAAAATTAGAATGCACGGAGTTTTATTTGCTGGAACGCATCACCCGATTTTTATACGATGAAATTTCAAAAAACCTCGGCAGCAACATTTTGAAATACGTTAAAGTGACCAAAATCGCGCCACCGGTTGAAAATTTAGGAAGCGCCTCGTTTATTTGTTCGGATTGGTGACCAAATGATATATCTGTCCCTCGGAAGCAATCTCGGAAACAGGTTTATGAATCTGAGAACCGCGATATCAAAATTGTCGAAATTTTTCGATTGTAAAAAATCGTCGACGGTGGTCGAAACCGACGCAATATTGCCGCCGACGGCGCCGGATGACTGGAATCTCCCCTATCTGAACACGGTAATTGCCGGAAATTCGGATTCGGATCCGTTCACTCTTTTTGGTCAAATAAAAAATATCGAAAAAGAAATGGGGCGCATCGCAGATGCACCGAGGTGGTCTCCGAGAATTATCGACATAGACATACTGTATTATAATGACGAAAAAATCAGCGACGAACGCTTGACCGTTCCCCACAGAGAAATAAAAAATCGCGATTTTTTGCGGCATCTTTTGAAAAATATCGGCTGTGAAATTTCTTCCGATGACAGTTATAAAGCGATTAATTATTTTACGTTGGATCCGAAATTGGTCGGAATCGTGAACGTTACCCCGGATTCCTTTTCGGACGGAGGAAATTTTTTTGATCCGGCTGCGGCGATTCGCCACGCAGATGATCTTTATCGCGGGGGAGCGTGCGTCATCGAGCTCGGAGCGCAGTCAACGCGTCCCGGCTACACGGAAATTCCGCCCTCCGAAGAAATTGCGCGGCTGGGTGAAATTCTGGAACAGACGAAACATATAAATTGCATCGGGATCGACACCTATTTTGATGACGTCGTGAAATATGTCATAAAAAAATACGACTTAAAATGGATTAACGACATAAAATCGCAGCTGAGCGCAGACTCCGTGAAATTAATTGCCGACAGCGGCGCCAAATTAGTGGTTATGCTTCGCGGCGCCGACATAGCTCAGCTTAAAAATCTCACGGAACGCATGCACAATCTCGGGATAAAAAGAGAAAATACGGTGGTTGATCCCGGCATCGGTTTCGGAAAAAGCAAACGCGAAAATGCGGAGATAATTAAAAATATATCGCGCATCAAAGAAATGGGGTACGAGGTATTGTTCGCGCATTCGCGAAAATCGTTTATATCGAGCTTTTCCAAAGCGGAGGCGGCGGACAGAGATGCGGAAACCCTCGCGATTTCAAATTTTGCCGCCGAACAAAAGTCGGATTATCTGCGGATTCATAACGTCCGGGATCACATGAAATTTTTTGTCGCCAAGCATTTTCTTGAAAACGTTTAATTATGAAAAAATTCACAACATTACTCCTGCTCTGTCTGTGCGTCGGATGTGCGGAAAATCACCGAAAGCCGGAAAAATTACCCGAGGCGGCCGAAAAATCACCGATTATTCCGAAAATTTGCGACAGGATAAGACGCCTGGACATGATCGCCGTCACTCCGGGCAGCGGAACCGGGCCGCAAACTGCTTCCTATCTGAAAAAATGCGGAATCAATGCCCCGGATACGTCTTTGGCTAATAAAGACGTCTTTAATTCGGCGGATACAGACGATCATCGGCTGAATTATTTTCTTGATGCGATCAACTCCGATCACAAAATTATCTGGGCCGTACGCGGAGGATTCGGAACGGAAAGGTTGGTTGCGTCTCTGAACCGTTTGCCGAAATCTTCCCGGGCCAAAACGTTGGTCGGATTTTGCGATATTACGTCGCTGAATCTTTTTATATCCCAAAATTGGCCGGAGTGGCGGGTTATTCACGGCGCCGTCCTGATCTATTTGAACGGCAAATTACTCGACCCGAAATTTAACCTGTTGACGGATATCCTGGAAAATAAAATAAAATCCTATACCGTCGACAATTTATCTCCGCTGAACGATAAAGCGCGTTCCACGGAAAGCGTCGCAGGAAAATTGACCGGCGGAAATTTAACCCTCCTCGAGAACAGTCTGAAAACCTGCCGGGAAATACAAACAAAGGGAAAAATCATATTTATAGAAGACGTGCACGAGGAACCGGAGCGCATTTATCGAATGATGTATCATTTGAAAGAAGCGGGAAAATTATCCGAAGCAAAGGCCGTGGTATTCGGGCACTTCCACGCAGTCAGCGACCCGAAAAGGCTCCTATTATTTCTGAAAGGTTTCGCCCGAACGTTGGACATTCCGGTCTATCTGACGGATCGATTCGGTCACGGGGATTACAATACACCCCTGATATATAATGCGCCCGCCGAAATCCGTGCCGGTAAAATGACGGTCACCGTGCCGCCGCCTCCGGCTCCGGGGAAATAATTCCGAACGCCGCCAGTCGATTCAACAGATGTTTCACCGTTTCTCTGTATTCGAACGCCACGAGATATTTTATGTCGGCGCCGATGGAAAATCCGAAAATATTTCGTCCCTTTTTTATATCATCGCTTATAAAATTGTATACGTAGTCGACGACCTCATCCTCCGACAGCCCGAATTTGTACATCGCAGACAGTATCAGTGCATTTTTCTTCGATATAACAAGTGCTTCTCCCGTAATCTCGGACGCCAAAAAAATCACCTTCGAGTATTGCTCGTCCCAATTAATTATCTGATTTAAATTATATTCATCGGTGAATTTGAAGCGATGAGTCACAGGTTGAGGATTTGATTTTTTCTTCAAAAATATGTGAAACTGTCCCGTCAACATGCAATTAACGATATTTTCCGCCGTTTCGCCGACGGCGCTCTCGGGGCGACCGAGTCTGCGGTTTACTTCCTCCACGGTCAGCCGCTCTTCCGAAAGCATTTCAAAAATTTTCAAATACGGATCGGCGTTCAGCGTAAGCGTATAATTATGCAAAGAAACTTCCAATTTTAAGTCCGATAGAGGAATCTGCGTTCCGAACATAAATTTTCCGAAATATTCCGCCGTTCGAGATTTCGATTGCTCGCGCGGTTTACATTTCGCGTAAATATCTTTTCGGAAGCGGTCGTTTCGGATAATGCTCTTGTGCGTTTCCGCCGATATTCGACTTTTGGCCGTGTCCAATAATTTTCTGAATTGCTCCGGCAGCACCATGTTGCTGTTGAAAAAATGCTCGCTGTTTCCCACAAACGTAAGTCCGGCTTTTTCCATATCCGCAGCGACGTCGCAGAAATATTCCGGACGCAGGTGTTTGTTAAACAACTCGTGAATGACATAGCGAATATCGGATTGTTCAAGTGTTTGCAGAAAAATTTTCGCCTCCGGATTGCGACTGAAAAACGCGCTTCCGTTTTCGTTCAGAAATCGCAGATATGCCAGCGCGGACGTCGCCTTTTCGGCGATCGGAAAATTTTTATCCTTCAAATAAAGCGCTATGATTTTGTGAAACGGAATTAATTGCCCCCACCCCGGCATTGCGTTATAGCTCACGTAAAAAAGACCGTTCGGCTTCAAAAATTTTTTCACAAACCTGATGATATCGGTGCGCGTTGCATCTCCGACCCAGGACCAAATTCCGTGCATGACGATAAAATCAAATTTCGGAAGATCGCAGTCGAGCGCTTCGTGAAACGATTTATCCAAAAAAGCTATGTTCGACAGTCCCCGGGATTCGCTTTCGGCTATGCGGATATGTTCCTTGTTCAGGTCGATTCCGACGCAGGTTGAATGCGGATAGGACGCCGCCGTAACATTGGTCGTTTTTCCGCAGCCGCATCCCAGTTCGCAGTAGGAAAAAGGGCGAAGTATGTCCGGCGCCCGAAAATTGTTTATCGCCGCGATAAAAGAGAGATGCACCGGAGCCAGATCTCCGTAGTAATTGGATATGTACGCAACATCCGTGATATAGTCTTCCAAAATTACCGATTCCCCACAAAAACCAAAAATATACGGCAAATTTTACACTGTTTCCGAAACTATGAACAGGCGAAATTTTGCAAAATCCACGACGAAGAATTGGCTTTGTAATCTCCGCCGATTCCGAATTCCAATTTTACATCGCAGATTTCGCAAATTTTCGTTTCCGGAATGTTTTCCTTTGTTCGATCTCCGCCGTTCGCAAACACCAGCTCGTCATTCGGATATTTCTCGCGGACTTTTTTTATTCCGTCCCGGGCCGACCCGTCGCTGTCATCAAAATCGATCACATCCGTGACATTTTTCAGATTTTCGCAGATTATTTTTCGCGTTTTGAAGCTCATAAAATTTTTGCCTTTTTTCCGGCACAGCCACTCGTCGGAATTCAGCAAAACAATGACTCCGTCGGATCTTACGGCAGCGTCTTTTATCATCTCGATATGCCCCTCGTGAATGGGATCAAATCCCCCGCTCACAATATAATATTTACCCATGGTATTCCCTCAAAAATTTCAAAACATCTCCCGGATCGGTCACCGCGACAATCCGAGAATTTCCGAGCTCGAGCAGACGTTCGGCCAGAGCGTAGTCATTTCCCCCTTTTTCGGTTCTGTCTCCGAAAAAGATTATTTTCTCGGTTTTATATTCTTTTCGCAGTCGATCCGCAATTTGATCTTTCCCCAGTCCGCGGAGAACAATATCGATACTTATACTGCCGCCCAGGGAAATATCGTACTGAGGATACAGCGCCGACAACTCTTCTGCTATAGCTTTTCGTTCGCCGTGCCCGTCATCCCAGGATTTGTACAAAACTCTGGCGGATCCGGGGCAATTTCGCCCGAGCACGCTAAAATTTATCATTCCGCAGCGTTCTTCTATGTAATTCGGGTATAATTCTTTCTCATAGGAGGTGTTTTTTCGATATTCCTCGAGTTTTTCGATTAAAGACGCCTCGGGAGTAAAATTATTCTGATATATGAGATGCTCCCCCACATACAATTCATTTCCCATGGAACTGTAAATACCGGCGACTTTATTGCGGATATTTTCGGGAATCTGCTCTTTTATTTTTTGAAAATCGGAACCGGAGACAATATAAAACACGTGATTTTCGATGAAATTTTCGAGAATTTCCGCAAACTCCGCGGACATCGGACTTCGCGCCGGAGTCAGCGTGCCGTCCATATCTGCCACAAATATTGTGCCCGACTCTTTCTTTCGGTGCCGACCGTAGAGATCGTCGTACCTTACAATATCACTTTCATCAAGAACGGATCCCCTCTGCGTTTCCTTTATTACAAGCGTTTCGACTCCGACATTTTTCAGACGGTGAACGGCTTTTTTCGGAATTTCAACAATATCTCCGACAACACAGACTCTGACAACTTCTCCGACGGTCGCCTCGGCAACTCCCTCGGCAATTTCCCATTTTTCGGAGCGATGTTCATGAGATTGCAACGACAAACTCGCTCCCGGTTTTACCCTGATCGTCTTTTTCACAAAATCGTCGCCGACTTCGTCAACCTGCCAATTTCCCCAGGGTCTTTGCCCGATTTCACCTTTTTGGTATCCCATAAAATTTTTATCCTCCGATCGATCTTTTATCACGACATATTAACTTATTCTCAATCTTTATGCGCTATAGTTTTTTACAACAATTTAGAGGAGAAGACCATGGAAATGAAAAGTGCGACACGGGAAGGAGTAACAATCGTAACGCCGGTCGGTCGTGTGGACACATCAACCGCCAAAGCTTTCGAAGACGGCGTTATGGGGGCGATCGCGGCAAACAATAAGGTGGCGATAGCTTTTAATGAAATCGATTATATTTCAAGTGCGGGATTGAGAGTCGTGCTGATGGCGGGAAAAAAACTGACGGCGTCGAAGGGAACTCTGGTCATTATAAATATTCCCGAAAAAATACTGACTATTTTCAAAATGAGCGGATTTGATAAAATTTTAAAAATATGTCCAACTTTTGAGGAATCTAAATCTTTTTTTAACTAATTTGCTTTTTAATGATTGATGATACCAAGTAGAAGGAGTAATTATCATGGTAAAAATACCGACTGAAGAGAAAAAGAAGGAGTATAAGGACGATAAAAAAAGAATATCCGTCGCAATGCAGGGAGGAGGAGCTCATGGTGCCTATACCTGGGGGGTGTTGGACAGGCTTTTGCAGGAAAAGGACCTGATTATTGAAGGTGTATCCGGGACCAGTGCAGGCGGAATGAACGCTGTGGCAGTGGCTCAGGGTATAATAACCGGAGGCAACGAAGGCGCTCGACAACTTATGTCCGAATACTGGGATATAAACTCGAAAGCCGGTGAGTCCAGCATGTTTAAACCGGGAGTACTTGACATGTTAGCCGGAAAATACACGATGCATAATTCTCCGGGGTTCCTGTTTTTTGATTTTATCAGTAAAATTTTTTCGCCCTACCAGTTGAACCCGCTCGGAAATAATCCCCTGAAAGGAGTGGTCGATCAATTGTTTGATTTCGATAAACTGAATGAGGGAGCCGAAACGGTTAAAGTGTTTTTGGCAGCGACGCACGTTTACACGGGAAAATTAAAAGTATTTTCAAACGTGACGAAAGATCTGAGCACCGAAGCTCTTTTGGCAACCGCCTGCCTGCCCACAATGTTTGCGGCTGTGTTGGTAAAAGGCGAGTATTACTGGGACGGCGGATTTATCGGAAATCCGGTTATATATCCTCTGATCTATGACTGCGAGACGCCGGATATTATGATAATTAAGTTGAATCCTACCCACCGCACAAAGTTGCCGACCTCGGCTTCCGAAATTTCGGACAGGTTAAATGAAATTACCAATAACACGTCGATTATGAGAGAAATGCGCTCAATGCATTTTATTACAAAATTGATTGATACGGGAATTGTTGCGCCGGGTAAATTGAAGCGATGCTTTGTCCACTTGATAGAAGATGAAAAAGCGTTCCATGAACTCGGGTGGTCGTCCAAGCTGAATACAGACAGAGACTTTTTGAGTTATCTGTTTAACGCGGGAAGAAAATCCGCAGATAAGTGGCTTGAGAAAAATTATGATAAAATCGGGAAAGAAACCACAGCAAATGTTGCCGAAGAGTTCGTTTAGAGAAAATTTAGTTCTGAAAACAAGAAATTGTTTCGGGAATTTTTCCCGAAAGGCGTCGCGGGAAATGTTAAACAGTGGAGCGGCGCCGAAAAAAGTAATGATCGGGAAAGTTTTTGTTTTTCCGTGAGATGGAAACGAAAACAGCCGATTTCTGAATGGAGTTTATGATGTTCCCATTAGAAAGTGTTCTTGCAACCAATATGGTTAACATAATTTCACTGTCGTTAGCATTTATTTTAATCGGATTGAATGTTTATTTGTCGTCACAGGTGTTGAATGTTACGGATCTTACCTGCGATGCGAGCGTTGCACTCGGGGGATGTTCCTACGGGGTACTGACACTGTGCGGGATACACCCGGTAGTCGCTTTTTTTGTTTCTGTCTGCTTTGGTGCGGCAGCAGGATTTCTGACGTCGTCACTCGTAAATAATATAAAAATCGAACCGGTTTTGGCGAGTATTATCATATTGACCCTTCTTCAAACCATTATAGTAAAAATATTAGACTTTGGAAAAATTGCCGCCACAGGAAAAGATGAGGTGTCGGTATTCGCTTCATTTTCGGCAATTGACAATGCCATTATTACATTTGTAACGGTTTCGGTCTTGTTCATGTTTTTTTTAAAAATGATGAATTCCGAATACGGACTTGCCATGAGAGTGTACGGCGACGGTCAGATTATATCAAAATCCCTCGGAATCGACACCAAAGGAACGCTTTCTGCAGGGTTAGAAATCGGAAATGCTTTCGCGGCTGCAGCCGGAGCGTTGGTCGCTCAAATAACAGGCACTTTTGACGTAGCAATGGGAGGCGGAGCGTTTGTTTTCGGTCTGGCCGCAATTATTATCGGAAACAGATTGTTATTACCGGGAACAATTAAAGCGTCTGTGTTCGGATGTCTCGTCGGAGCTGTTATTTATAAAGTGCTGACGGAAGTAGTTACACGTATGCTCGGAGGGTCCGAGTACAACAGCATAGCCATAGCTATGGCACTCATATTCCTGATTGCTATAATTCAAGACTCTAAGACCAGGAGAATCACATGATTCGTGTGGAAGACGTATTCGTAGTGTTTTACTCGGGCTCTCCCCTGGAGAGAATAGCGCTGAGAGGAATTAATTTTACCGCTCTTGACGGTGAAGTTGTGTCCGTAATCGGGAACAGCGGCAGCGGGCGAACCACTTTACTCAGGTTTTTGGCCGGTCATATCGGTTCAAGCTTCGGTCGTCTCTGGTTTAATAAAACCAACATAACCGGCCAGTCTCTGCCGGAAAGGTCCAATCTGTTTTCATCGGTATTTTACGATCACAACACGGGAACCGCTGAAAATCTCACGGTTATAGAAAACCTAGCGATAGCAAATTTGCATCATCAGACAAGAAGTGTTTTCGAACCGGCGATATCTGCGGAAATGCGCGAGATGTTTATCGAACAATTGCACGGGGTTGATTTTATGGGAATGGAGCAGCTCGCAGACGTAAGAGTTGCGAATATATCCAAACCCCATCGACAGGTTTTGGCGCTGATGATCGCTGTAATTAAAGGAGCTCAGGTGCTACTAATAGACGAGCATTCCACCGGATTGGATCCGGAATCATCGAAAGCTTTGACGGAAACTACGGAAAAAATTGTACGATCGCAGAAAATTACCACAATCATGGCTTTAAATGACCCGAAGCTCGCACTGGATATGGCGGACAGAGCTCTCGTGCTCAATCGGGGGCAGGTTGTCTGTAATTTCAGCGGAGAAGAGAAGAAGCGAATAAAACCGGATGATATTTTTGCGCCACTTAACGTAATTCCGCCCGCAAAGAATTTAGGAATACCGCAGTAACAAATTCGGTGAATTTCCCCCTGGAGAAATTTGAAAAAGACGTCTAATAACTACGCACAGACCTTGATGCTGTTTCCTCCGTTTTGTTTTGCGGCGTACATAAAACGGTCGGCGATTGAAATGGCGTCGTAGTAGGATGAGACACTTCCGTTCGGTTCCACGCAGCATATGCCGATGCTCACCGTGCAATGCGCGTTGTGGAACACCGAATTTTCGATTTTCTTTTGGATTCTGTTAACGACGTCCACCGCATCCCGTTTGGAAATGTCGTTCATCAAAATTATAAATTCGTCGCCGCCGTATCTGGCCACGATATCCGAAGATCGGATGTATTTTTTTATCACGCCGGAGATGTGTTTCAGCATTGAATCTGCAAACGAGTGTCCGTGTTTATCGTTTATCGTTTTGAATTTATCCACGTCCACCATGGCGATGGCCGATGCGGACATACAGTGTTCTTTGTTTTTCAGATAATCGTCGAAAAATGAGCGATTATATACCTCCGTTGTGGAGTCCAAAACTGACAGATACAGGCTCTTTTTTAATTTTTCCAGAAAAACTTCGTACATTTTTTTGTATCGCATGAGGGAGTCCAGTCTGAATTTTATCAAAAAAGGGGAGGCGGTTATATCCAGAAAATCGGTGGCTCCGATATCCGACTCGATTGCCCTGTGTATATTTTTTCCGGTGTATTTATCGTAGGTGATGGCGATTGCTTTGTTCGGATTGGTCTTCATCAGGCGTAAATTTGCGCAGCACTCATAGGCTTGCCTGTGTCCCGCATTCAAAATAAACAGATCGGAATTATCGATGTGATCACCGGGTATCCAGCTGTTGAGCTGAATGACTTCCGTGTTTTCAAAAATGCTTTTGTGCAGAAAATCCACATTGCTGTGAAAAATCGAAACTATTTTCCGTTTTCCGCGTTCTTCAAGATGCAGGTTATTCAGAATGGCGTCGTTAAATTTATTTTTTAAATTTATAAAAGTCCGCAATCTTTGGATGAGGTCATTTTTTTTGATGCCGGTAAGGACGACGTCCTCCAATCTTACCGGCGGAATCACCTGATTCTCGGATTCCGCAACGCCGATTATCGGAATTATGTTACACAATTCTCTCAGAACGGAAAAGGAATCGAGAAACAGCTTCGATGATTTTTCCGAAAAATTTTTCGGAAGCGACAGAAAAACCAGGTCAATCGCCTCCGTTCTGATGATTCTCAGAGAATCTTCCATTGATTTTGAAAACATCAGAGAGTAGTAGGGCTTCTGCAATTTCAACGAAATCGCGGCAAGATTTTGTTTATTTTCAGTAATCGCCAGAATTCGCGCTACCATTTATCTTACTTTCAATACATGTAAAAATCGACTCGGTGAGTTTATCCATAGAAATCGGTTTTGTTAAGAAGGCATCGAGGATTTCTGCAATATTTTTTTTGCATTCGGGCTTGTATACGGATAATCCGATGATCGGCATGAAGACGAAAGCTCGTTCGGTCTTCATTTTCGCTATCAGTTTCTCGACAAAGGATTCTTCTGCTATTTCCGTATTTATAACGACCAAATCCCGGTGGGTTTCTTTAATTTTTATCAATCCGTCCATGGCGGATTTTGCTACATAAACGTCGAAACCGTTCGCTTCCAGAACATCTTCGTAGAGCATACAATGCAGTGAATTTTTTTCTATCAACACCGCAGATTTTCTGAATAAACTTGCTTGCATGTTTTCTCCGATATATTAACGAATTATAAATTATCGTTATATTGTTAACAAAAAGTTAACAGATTTATTTCGAAATATTATTATTTCATGGATTGAACTATGAGAAATGGCATTTAGAGGATTTATGGATATACCCAATCAAGATGAGAAAGAGGATTTTTTGTTACTACTCAGCTAGCCGAAAATTTTGCATACAAAATTAGAGGATTGTGATACATAGAGTATAGATTATAGAAGTAAAAGTGTTTGGATAGATGGAAGATGTAATAGTTCACGACATATGAGACTGATCATGTCTCCCATAGGTTGAGTTAATGTACTCCATCGGGGTCATGCCGTGCAAGCAATTATGCGGTCGGAAATTGTTATATTTTTCGACA
>JAISCG010000122.1 GCA_031265715.1 Holosporaceae bacterium
ACAACACCAACATAAAAAATCGGAGGAATAAAAATGGCGGCATTCAGCAGTATTTTTGATGACAGCAGTTTAAATTCGTACGTTTCCGGAATAAAAAAATTCCCGATGCTCGGAGAAGACGAAGAATTCGAGTTGGCCGTGCGCTGGCGCGAAAAAGGAGACAAAAAAGCGCTGGAAAAAATCGTCTCCAGTCACCTTCGATTGGTGGTAAAAATCGCCAACGGATACTCCGGCTACGGACTGTCGAAAGCCGACCTCATTGCCGAGGGAAATGTCGGAATAATGCACGCGCTGCAGCATTTTGATCCATCGACGGGGCACAGATTTTCCACCTACGCCTCCTGGTGGATAAGATCAAAAATTCAGGAATTTGTCTACAATTCCTGGTCCATCGTAAAACTGAGCTCAAGCAAAAATTATCGAAAATTATTTTTCGGACTCAGAAAAATGAAACAGCTGCTGGGAATAGAAACCGTTTCGGAGGAAAATGTCAGCCTGATCGCCGAAAAAATGAATGTCAACGAAAAAGAAGTGCTGGTTTTGGAAAAACGCTTCACCGGTAAAGATTTTTCAACCAACATGTCCCTCGGCGATGACGACAAAACCAGCTGGCAGGACATCACCGAAGATCCCTCAAGCGCCGGCGAATCACAATTGCTGGAACAGAATGAATTTGAATACAGAAAAAAAGTCCTGCACAGTGCTTTGAACACGCTGTCTCCGAAAGAATACGATATTCTGCGCGCCTATCGACTCGATTCTCCGACCAAAAGTTTGCGAGAAATCGCTAAAACAATGAATTTGTCGGGGGAGCGGGTTCGGCAAATCGAAAAAAACGCTTTTCTCAAAATTCAAAAATATGTTCGATCCGTCGAATGGAAAGCCGCGAATGACACGACAAAGAAATCCGCAGCCTTACCACCCGTCTCATTTAATTACACTTGCTCTTTTGTTTTCTTTGTCGTACTGTTCGTTTCTGTGTTTCTTTTATAATTGTGAAAAATTGTTGCGGCGATGATAACCTTACAAAACCTGAGCTTCAGTATTGCGGGAAAATTGATTCTGGACGGCGTCGATTTGCACCTGAGCGGAAAACAGCACCTCGGACTCGTGGGACGCAACGGCAGCGGCAAGTCCACTTTGTTTAAAATCATCGAACGGCAACTCGAGTACGACAGCGGCAAAATGCAAATCGAAAAAGGAAAAACCGTTTTATCCGTAAAGCAGGAAATGCCCGACGGAAACATGACTCCGCGAGATTTTCTGCTGTCTCAGGATTTGCAGCGCGAAAAATTAATGAAGCAGCTGGAAGATTGCTCGGATAATCCCGAACTGATGGGAGAAATTTATGATCAACTCATCGCCGTCAAAGCGTTTGAGGCGGAATCGAGGGCGGCCGTCGTTCTGAAAGGACTGGGATTCAGCGAAGAGGCGCAGAACATGCCGCTGGGAAATTTTTCGGGCGGATTCAGGATGCGGGCAGCGCTCGGCGCAATTCTTTTCCGCGAGCCGGACATGCTCCTGCTGGACGAGCCGACAAATCATCTCGATCTGGAAACCTCCGACTGGCTGAAAAATTTCCTGAATACATATCCGAAAAGTTTTATCCTCATATCCCACGACAGAGATTTTTTGAATGACACGGTCGGCGGTATTTTTCACCTGAAAAACAAAAAACTGACCCGATACAACGGTAATTTCGATACTTTTATCGAAACCTATGCCCTCAAGCAAAAAAACATCGAAGAATATAATGCGAAAATAGAGACCAAGCGCAAGCACATGATGGCGTTTGTGGAAAGATTCGGAGTAAAAGCGACGAAAGCGCGACAGGCGCAGAGCCGACTGAAGGCAATTTCAAAAATGAAATTCGTCCCCGTCGATCCCGACGATCAAACGATTGCGTTTAATTTTCCGGATCCCGCAAATATTCTTTCCTCGAATATTTTATCCTACGATAAAGTATCGCTCGGCTACGACGATAAAATTATCCTGAAAAATATATCCGGGACGATCATGAGTGATGACAGAATTGCCATAGTCGGCGCGAACGGAAACGGAAAAACAACATTCGCAAAATTTTTGGCGGGAGAGTTGAAGCAAAAAAAGGGGGCCAAGGAAGCCGTCGGAAAATTGAAAGTCGGATTTTATAAACAGGATTTGTTCGAGAAATTGAAAACGAATCAGTCTCTCTACGATTTTGTAAAAGACAAAACACCGAACGCCTCCGACAAACAGGTGAGGTCGCATCTCGGACATTTCGGATTTTCCGGCGACAAAGTATTTCAGTTGATCGGCGAACTTTCCGGAGGAGAAAAAGCGAGGTTGGTCTTCGCAACTTTGACAATCGAAGCGCCGAATTTTCTCATATTGGACGAGCCGACCAACCATTTGGACATCGAAATGCGCGAATCACTGATATCCTCCGTTACCTCTTTCAAAGGGGCCGTAATTTTGATCACCCATGACCGGCATTTTCTCAACAGAATTGCGAATTCTATTTTTGTGGTGGCCGACGGATCCGTTACCCAGTTCAACGGAGACGTGGATCAGTACGAAAGGGCAATCCAATCGGGCAGGAAGTAAAGATGAACGGTTTATCGTTCGTCGGATAAAAAACAGCCTAAAAATCAGGGGGTTATGCGGCAGCATCAACTGCCGGGGCAGACGTCTCAAAAAGTCTGCTATCCGCCCAAAAAAGCCGCGCCGAAAATTTATAAATCTGTTTGCGAGGCTTTTTTGTGCCTATAACCGTGGCAATCGGCAGCAGAGGCTAATGCTCAACCGGTTGCTGACGTTGCTGCTCTTGAACATATAGCCTATAAGCCTCTACTACTTCATCACGCAATCTTTTACTTCCGAATAGGAAGTGTCCTCCTTTATATCGGATTAGAACGTCTGCCAGGGCTGTCAGCTTATTTCCTAACCTAATGGAAGCTTCACTATTATTAGTCTTTATCGTTTCAAACAATTCGTCAAGCGACACTCTGTGAACGATTCCATCGACAGTTATTTCCTGATCCTTATTAGAGTAGTTACTAAGAGCATCTTTTCTTGCAGGGGTTTGGTCAATCTCATATTGATTTAGCGTTCTAATAGCGTTCCCGAGATTAGCTAGAGCTCCCTGCACTCCATTCCCATTCCGTATAGTATCTAGTAACTGATTCAGACGATTCCTTATATTTAGGTTATTCTCCTTATTTTCGATATGATTGTAATCGTCTGTGTCATATAGCCGTGAAAACAATCTGTCTACCGATATTCTGTATGCGTTATTACCTACAGTTACGGACATTTCCCCCTCAAATCCTCCGC